>JAGLMD010000001.1 GCA_023140175.1 Nanobdellota archaeon
ATGCAGATTTATGAGATTAGCTGCATAGAAAGGTTGGAGATGGATAATCAGGACTGCCAGGGAACCGGATTTATTCAGGGAAATGCTCAATAAATATGTGCTAGTTAAAAACGCAAAAGTTTAGTATTTGAGCTGTTTACCCAAATAATTTCTTAACTTGTCCACATATTTCTGCTTGCATTATTAATACACTAAAAGAAGAGAAAAAGCGACGTGAATCTGTGTTAAGTGAAGGTTTAGAAAAGAGTGATGATAACTGCCATAAGTAAACAGAGTTTGTTTAATAGAAATAAGAGTTTTATTTCATTTCACTCTTCTCTAAATGCGCCATTATCTCTCTGCCTTTCTTAGTTAATCTGTAAATCCTCCCGGAAGTATCCTTTACATTTATACACTCAACCAATCCTTTATCTCTTAGCTCTGATAATGCCCTGCTTACATGAGAGGAACTTATCTTCGTAATCTTAGCAATCTGAGAAGGAATTCTTTCAACCTTTAAGGCCAGCACTACTTTCTTCCTATATCTTCCCCTTACAATAGCAGAATAAGTTTTCCAGTCCATTAAAACCAGCTTTTAGGAATCTTTTATTTTTTATTTAAACTCCATAGGTGCATATTGCCTGCCTTAAATCCTGTAACTTTGCCGTCTATCTGCAGCCTTAAGCACCTTGTTAGAACAGAATGCCATGCCTTACTAACACTTAATGCTAACTCCCTTGTAGAAATAGGATTCTTAGATTTCTTTAATACCTTAATTATTTCAGTATTCAGATTTTTAATTTGTTTCATGCCTTCAGTTAAAGTATCCAATATTTTATTTATTTGTACCAAAGAGATACCAATCATATACCAAACTGTAATTATTTAGAATTTTGGGATATTTTTTCTTAGAATTTATCCCGATTTACTTTTCTCTAAATGAGCCAATACAATCAAGAAAGAAATAACAACAATGGGGGTAAGGGGGTAATTGCTGCTTAATAGCATGCCTAAAAAGAAATCTTTATTAAAGTATTATCTAATTTGAATAATATATGACAAAATTAATATCAACTAATCCTTCCAAAGCCTATGAAAATATTGGAGAAGTAGATATATCTTCTGATATAGAAATAGATGAAAAAGTAAAACTTGCGAATAATGCAAAGCTTGCCTGGAAAGAATTAGGTGTAAAAAAAAGAATTGAGCTTTTAAGGCCGATTTGTGAAGAATTTGAATCAAGAAAAAATGAATTTCCACAATTAATAACAAAAGAAATTGGCAAGCCCATAACAGAAAGCACCAATGAAGCTAACGGCTTCCTTGAAGAATTCAGGTGGTTCTTGGATAATGGCGAAAAGTTTCTAGCCGATGAGACCACATATGAAGATGAAAAATCCATCCACAAAATTGTCTATGAACCATTGGGGGTTGCTGCTGTTATTGTCCCCTGGAACTTTCCTTTTGGCATGTTTATATGGGGAACAATACCAAATTTAATTGCAGGCAATACTGTTGTCTTTAAGATTTCTGAGGAATGTCCATTAACAGGAAAATTAATTGAAGAGATTATGAACTCAAGGAATCTTCCAGACGGAGTTTTTGCTGAAGTCTATGGTGATGGCAAGGTAGGGCAAAAACTTGTAGAATCTGATATTAATTTCATTTGGTTTACAGGAAGCACAAAAGTAGGAAAATCCCTTTATCAGATAGCAGCTAGGAAATTTATTAGAGTTGTTCTTGAAATGGGGGGTTCAAGTCCAGCTATTTTATTTGAAGATATTGACATTCCTGAGGCTATCCTTAGTGTTTATACTGAAAGATTCACTAATTGTGGACAAGTATGTGATTCTGTGAAAAGACTTATTGTCCACGAATCAATATTTGATAAAGTTGTAGAAAAATTAAGAGAAGAAGTTGAAAAGAAGATTGTGGGCGATCCTTTAGACAAAAAAACACAAATTGGAAGCCTGGTTGCTAAAAGACAGTTAGACTTGTTGAAGGAACAGGTTAGAGATGCTCTTGACAATGGAGCAGATCTTATAGCCGGTAAGAGTGAACCAGAGGGAGTTAATGGTGCATTTTTCAAACCAACAATCCTCACTAACATTAATCTTGACATGAAAGTCTGGAAAGAAGAAGTTTTTGGGCCAGTTCTCCCAATTGTAACGTTCAAAACAGAAGAAGAAGCAATTAAACTAGCTAATGACACCATTTATGGTCTTGGAAGCAGAATATATTCAAAAGATATTGAGCGGGCAAGAAGAGTTGCCTCAAAAATAGAAGCTGGAACTGTTGAAATTAACTATGCAAGCCGTTGGCTGTGCTGCAATCCTTTTGGCGGATACAAATTATCCGGGATTGGCAGAGAAAATGGCGCAATTGGTTTCCGGGAACTTTGTCAGATTAAAGTCATATCTGAAAGTAAATAGCTGCTCTCCCTTTCTTCTTTATTTGTATTGTGCTATGCAGAATTTATTAAGTTTTATTAAAAGGAAAGATTTATATATAAGTATCCTTATAACAAGGAAAGATGAAAGAATTAATAAAAACAATAATAGCTGACTTCCATAAGGGGGGCATTCCCCAGTTCAAAAAAAGAGATTTAGATATGCCCATAAACTCAGGTAAGATAGTAACACTGATAGGCCCGAGAAGAGCTGGCAAAACATATACGATGTTCGGATTAATGTCGAAGATAAAAGACATTACTGACATAGTTTATATAAATTTCGAGGATGAAAGGCTGACTATAAAAGCAGAAGAGCTTAATAAGATAATAGAATCATATTTTGAACTATACCCTAATAAAAAGAAAATTTACTTCTTCTTTGATGAGATTCAGGAAATACCTGGCTGGGAAAAATTTATTAGAAGAGTCTATGATACGATAAGCAAAGATATATTTATAACAGGCTCATCTTCAAAGCTTCTTAGTAAAGAGATTGCTGCCAGCCTAAGGGGAAGAACCTTAACTTATAATATATTCCCCCTCTCTTTCAAAGAATATCTAAATTTTAAAGGAATTGAAAAAGAAATTCATTCAACAAGAGGAAAGGCTAAAATTTTCTCTGAGTACGAAAAATATATGGAAAAAGGAGGTTTTCCTGAAACAATAGAAAAAGAGCCCGATTTTATAGACAAAATTCTTCAGAGCTACTTTGAAGTAATGCTTTATAGGGATCTGATAGAAAGATACAGAATAACCAACCATATTGCATTAAAGTTCTTCATTAAAAAGCTGATTGCAAACACAGCAAGAGGGTTTTCAATACATAAAATATTTAATGAGTTAAAATCTCAGGGAGTTAAGATAAGCAAAGACCATTTATACGATTTTTTAAGCTACTGTGAAGATGCTTTCATTCTTCTTCCGGTAAGTGTTTTCTCAGAAAGTCTTCAGAAGCAAATTTTAAAAAAATCGTACTCCATAGATGTTGGTTTAAGCCAGATTCTCTCATTTAGCCTAAGCAAGGATAAGGGAAGGATACTAGAGAATATTGTAATGCTTGAGTTAAAGAGAAAAGAAAAAGAAATATACTTCTTTAAAGAAAAACATGAATGCGATTTTATAATAAAGCAAAAAGATAAGATAATTGAAGTATTACAGGTTTGCACCAGCATTAATGAAGAGAACAGAGAAAGAGAAATAGGGGGCTTAAAAGAAGCAATGAAGAGATTTAAGCTTAAAAAGGGAGTTATTCTCACCATAGACCAGGAAGATAGAATAGGAAATATTGAGATAATACCAGTATGGAAATGGCTGCTAAGTTAAGGATTTATCCAGATTCACTTCTCTCCAAATGCTCCATTATCTCTCTGCCTTTTTTAGTTAATCTATAAATCCTCCCGGAAGTATCCTTTGCGTTTATACACTCAACCAGTCCTTTATCTCTTAGCTCAGATAAAGCCCTGCTTACATGAGAGGAACTTATCTTCGTAATCTTAGCAATCTGAGAAGGAATTCTTTCAACCTTTAGAGCCAGCACTACCTTCTTCCTATATTTTCCCCTTACTACAGATGAATATATCTCCCAATCCATTACTTCCACTCAAAAAACCCCAAGAAAAACATTAGGGGCCATTACTTTGCCCTCTTTTTTATAATATAAATATGACATGGTTTATAAAGTTTTATTTTATATTGATCTAATAATTCAGCCTAAAACTTAGCAATCATTACTTTCAAGTTATTATAAAACTATTTAAACCGTTAATCCAAAAATTTAGAGATAGCTTGGGGGTTATATTTTGAAAAAAGAATCATCTATTTTGAGGGATAGATGGCTCTATAAAATTTTTAGAGATAGTAAATTAGAATAGAAAATATCCATGGATAAAATCTGAGTTAGTAAAAAGAACATCATATTAAATGAGGGGATGGCAATATTTATATACTAGTTATAAAATAGGTATAATAAATGCATATATTAGTTGTATTAAATACCTATTAAGTATGCAAACATAGCAGCAGGATATTTGTGAATCACAAATGGTAAAGATAACTAAAGCCAATAAGCAGTTGCGTATAAACATTCCAAAAGAAATTGCTGAGTTGAAAGGGTGGGATGAGCATACAGATCTTTCTTTTATTCCCTTTCTTCAAAATCCTGATTCAAAACTTGATAAAGATACGCCTCTCCTGATAAAAGAGATTGATACAAAGAAAAAACAGCATACTGATCATTAAAGAATTCACTAAGAAATTCATATTTATTAATTAGGGGGCGCATAGGGCGCAAATGTGATGAAAGAATGGATTAAAGTAGTTGGACTTGTATTAGTCGCTGCTGTAATAGTAGCTAGCAGTATAGACTCCTTGACAGCTAATGCTCTCTCCCCCAAAACAATACCTTATCCTAATTCCAGTGTTAATGAAAAAGGAGATAACAATTCAATTATAACCAAAGACGAATATATTCTAGGCGAGATAATCTTACTCAATTTAGATCCTATTGACAACATAGATGAAATACTGATTATAAATGGGGAAGAAAATTACAGATTTATCGGTGACATAGAAGATAAATTAAGATTCAATCCAATAAAAACAGGCAATTACACGATTAAAATAACAACAAAAAATAGAACAACCCATAGCAAAGATTTCAAAGTAACCTTATCAGAAAAAACAAAAAAAAACAAAGTAGTGATTTCAACTGACAAAAAGGAATATCTTATTGGCGAAACAACAACCATAAGCCTAAACTTCACATCAGAAAAAAATTACACCTTACTCATTATATCAGAAAAAAGCCTATTCCATTATTTAGGAGTTCCAAGGTCGCCATTAAAATTCATACCTGGAGACATCGGAAAATACCAGATAGAGATCAGAGAAGATAGTTGCACTTTAGCTTCTTCAATCTTCTATGTAAAATCTGAAAAAGCAGAAGAAATAGAATCTAAGGTATATACAAATAAAGAAGAATATGTTCTGGGAGAAAACGTAATTATTTCATCTACAGGGAACATAACAGAAATCAAGATTATATTAGAGGATGAAAGTTTCCACATACTTAACCCCAAAGAAAATACAATATTTGTGCCAAAGAAAGCAGGATTATATAAGATAATCGCCGCATTCCTTGAACAGAATGACACAAAAGAGAAATCAACTGAATTTTATGTTAGATCCAAAGAAGAGCAATATGATTATTTCTTTCCACTTGAAAAAGATGTTATTGTTGAAGTAGATTTCTCAGATAAAATTAAAGCTAAGGAAACAGCTATTGAGAAAATCTTTGGACTATCTCCAATCTCAGAAATAAAAGCATATGTTGAAAATCATTCAGCAGACAACAATTTTAACCTGACATTAGAAAAATCAGGAAAAAATGAATTTCTTGTCAGAATTAAAAATAATCCGAATATAGAGCCCTCAATTTATTCGCTTCTTGTAGAAGCAAAAGTACATGAGGAAACGATAAAAGAAGAAATAAGAATATTATGGGGAAATATTTCAAAGACAGGAAAAAATAATGAAACAACCGTTTCTGCCAATATAACAAAAATTCCAAAAATTGATAATATTACAAAACACATAAAACACTATTTTCCCATTAACAAACAACCCATAATCGAAGTTGATTTTACAGATGAGATAAAAAAACCAAGAACAATACTCGAAGCAAGCCTAAGAAAACCCCTTGTAGAGAAGATAAGTGCATATATTGAGGGCCAGGAAGATAATAGTAATTTCAAGATAGGGATAGACCACCTGGAATTCGACAAATTTTCTATTGATATCTCAAATGAAAAAGCAGAAAAAGACATTTACAAATTAATTGCTGTAGTAAAAATAGATGATAAGTTCTTAGCTAGGCAGATATTATTTGATTGGGGCATAGAAGATATATCAGAACTGACAAAAAGAATCAATATCAATAACAAAACTACTCCCTTAAAAAACATCATAGAAATCACTGAGATAAACAAGACAGAAGAAGTTATTACATCCCAAACCAACATCACAAAGATTCCTAAAATAAACAAGGCCCAGGTAAACAAAACCAAAGTAAATATTACAGATCTTACCATATTCACAGATAAAAAAGAATATAGCCTAAACGAAAAAGTCTATATTCATTCTGATGCAGACATCATAAGATTAGAAATATTCTCTAATGACACTCATTTCTTATATACAGAAACATTTGAGAAAAGTATGTCTTTTGCGCCCCCTAAAGCAGGAGATTATACAGTAGAAGCAACAGCAACAACAGATGGTTCAACTGAGATATTAGCCGCTAATTTCTATGTAATACCCAACACAACAAAGGCTAATATTTCATTGATTCCATCACCGACTAAAGAATTGAGATTTTTGATTAGAGATAGTAAAAATAATGAAATAAACTCAAAAACAAGGATTTTACAAGAGAGAATTAAAACAATCACAAAAACAAGAGAAAAAAAGATATTCTTTGGATTATTCACTACCCAGGAAATTATTGAAAAAGAAATAAAAGAATATGATCTAGAAATCATACTTCAAAGTCAACCAATCGAGAAAATATCATTTAATAATCTCCAAACCCCGGAAAATAAAGATTTAGAATTAGGAATTGAAGAAATAAAGAAAGAAAAAGTGGATATTCCTGTTAAAAACATAAAGAATTCCTTTGCAATAGATCCTACAAAACTGAATTTCTCTGATGCAAAGGTAACTATCAAAGCTAAGGGCTCTGAATTATATAAATGTAAAGAATGGAATTTCTCTGAACAAAAATGCTATGGAGAATGGAAGAAAATAATGAACATTGTTCCCGGAGAAGAATATAATATCACCATAACTGCTGACGACCCGGCATTTGCCGAAATTGGCCTGGTAGCAATAAACACCCATAAAAGCGTTTACCTGCCGGATGAAACAGTATTTATCGCTATCGGCATTCTAGATCATGAAGGCCATGTAGTATGTGATGCTAATGTTACCTTAATTATCACAGATCCTTCTGGAACAGACACCAAACTCACTACCAAAAATGGAGATATTATCATCTCTGATGAATGTGAATACTTAGGTGTGACTGACCTGCCAGATTATTATACCCAATATAATGTTAAAGGAACAGGAAATTACATAATGAACATAACTGCTAAAACATATGATGGCTTGCCTTATATGATTGATAACTTCTCTGTTCAACATTCAGTTGATTTCGATGTAGCAAGAGCTGGCCCAACAAGGATTTATCCTTATGTCCCTTATACTATGAATTTCACGATTAAAGCTAATAAGAACTACAACGGCCCAATAATTGAAACAGTCCCAAAAGATTTCATAATCACCCTGCAAAATGGCTTGACAATAACTGAAGATAACGAAAATAAGATACTGGCTTGGAACAAAAATCTAATATCCGAAAATAGTTATAACATTTATTATGAATTCGATGCCCCCGATATTTCCCCGGAAATGTTTTACCTGGGCCCATTATCTATTGACGATTGGGAAGAAGCAAGAACCTGGCAGATTGCGAGCGATACAACCGCTCTCTCCGACACAGCCATATCATCAAACGACACAACAGTCTATCAAAATGAGCATATCCTGATTACAAGTAGTCTCACATTCAGTGGTGGTGGTGGTGATTGGAACGGAAATGTCTGGATCGAAGATGATGGTACTGCTATTGATAACACACAGGCCAGTAGAGATTTCTACTGTACCGGCGCTAGCAGTATTAGTGTCACAACATGCGACTGCATACCTGGCTGTACTGAAAATGAAGATTGTAGTGTCTCACTTGCTGGATGTGGCAATCAGGACGATGTAGTCATCGAATACCTATTTGTAGCTAATGGTGATGATGAACCCCTATCATCAGACAGTGATTTGCAGACAAATGGTGACAGCGGAACTTTTGATGACAGTATTACAATAACTATTAACGCAGCATTAAATGACCCCCCAACATGGTCAAATAACCAGACAAATGATACAGAAATTTATCAGGGCGAAAATGTTAATTTCTCTGTTGAATGGAATGATGACACTAGCCTCAGCCGATATATATTCAGCTCCAATCTATCAGGCCAATGGGTCAACTCATCAGAAACCGCATTCTCAACACAACCAGAAAATTCCACAAATGTCAGCTGCATCAATCAGACATCAGGCACAGTAATAGGCTGGAGGTTCTATGCTAATGACTCAAATAATGAATGGAATGAAACAGATATTTTTTCATTCACTGTCTTAGGAATAACATGGAACGATTCGACCCAAATTAATCTCGGAACAGTTGAAGCAGGAAATAATGTTTCAAATTTCACAAGGTCTATTGTTGCATATGGCTCAAATACAAATGTTGTTTTGGCTTGTTCAGGAGACTGCGATATATTTGATGACAATTGGTCTGACACCGCTTCTATGAATGATAACACATTAGATGTCCTATTCAACTGCAGCTCAACAACAGCAGGGACATACTCAGCTAACTATAGCATAAGTTCTGATAATGACACCATAATAGACAATATCTCAGTCATCTGCACAGTACAAGACACAACCCCGCCAACTATAAATCTGGAGTCTCCCCAAAACGACTCATCCTGGGATACATCCTTAAATGTTGAATTTAAATTCAATGTATCAGATTATTCTGGATTAGCGAATTGTACCCTGATAATAGATGGCAGACAAAACAAAACAAATGACACAGCCATCTATAAAGATACAACTGGACAAGAAATCATGCAAACCTTAAGTGTAGGAAAGTATAACTGGAGTATCAACTGCACAGATGCAGGCAATAACATCGGAGCATCTGTAACATACAATGTTTCAGTAGAGCAGGATGTTGGGGCACCATCAATTACAGTCACATATCCAACAAACAACTCTTATATGAACAACAATCCAGTCACCCTAAATATAACAACAAACGAGCAGGCAATATGCAAATACAACAACACAGACACAACATTCAATTTTACAACAGAGGGAACATTATTTGATGACACTGACAATACTACCCACGGCACATCATTAGGAAATCTGGCTGAAGGAAGCTATACCTATTTCATAAAGTGCAACGATACTTTTGGAAATACGAATAATAATTCAAATCAGGGAACAATAACCTTTACAGTTGATAGAACCCCTCCAAATGTCACTTTAAACTTTCCCAATAACCTATCAAATTATTCTGCATCTAATATAAACTTCAATTGGACTGCCATTGACACTTATATAGACAGCAATTTAACTTGTAACCTGACAATTAATGGTATAATAAATATATCTAACATAGATTCCCTAAATAACACTCAAACAAACCGCTCTGTTTATATGGATAATGGCACCCATACATGGAACATTACCTGTTGGGACGACGCTGGAAACAGCAACACATCTGAAACAAGGTTATTTTTCATAGATGGAAAAGGCCCAATCATCCCCTCAAGCCAAATAACTACATCCCCATCAATAGCCACAGCAGGAACTACAATTACAATTACAGCAAATGTGACAGACACTAACTCAGATGTAAGCACAGTTTATGTTAATGTCACAAGGCAGGCTGCAGGAACAAGCTTCTTTTACCAAATGACATCTGCTGGCGGCGATCTATATAGTTATACTTTCACAGATACATCAGTAGTAGATACTTATAATTATTTTATTTGGGCAAATGACACAGCCTCTCCAAATTCCAACACAAACATCTCAGATACTAAATCATTTAGCATTGCAGGAATTGAATCAATAATAGGAATTCAAACCCTGAATCAAAGCTATAAACAAAATGAGTATGTGAATGCATCATCTTCAATAAAATACAATTCCCCTAACCAGGGAGGAGGAAACATAACCACAACCACAGTTTCAGAAGATACTACAACAAGAACATGTTCTGACTCATTCGGGTTTCCCTGTAATGGAACAGGAGATGATACTTTTGATGACTGTACCTCCGGAGGCCAGGAGCAGGACGCTGATATACACGAAGTTCATGTGAATGCTACTAATGTTCTGTATACAAATACTATTAATATCACTTGCGAAGTAGATTGCGGTGCTGCAGGTGAATATATCTATATCTATTACAGGAATAGTACAGCAGGAAATTGGAGACAAGTATTCTCTACTACTTGTGATACAGATACACCTTATAATGAATCAACAACCTTAAATGTAGATGATGTTGCAGGAACACACCAAGTAAGATGCATATATGATAGAGATGGCAACTCAGATGAATGTTCGGAAAGCGGCGGGCCGGGAGTAGGAAACCAGTATATGTTTGATAATGATGACGTTAGTTTCACAGTTGCTATGGTAGACACAGACGGAGCTACATCTACAATAAATTATTCTAATATTGGCGCATCCAATTATACAAAACTGACAGATATTGATATTGACATAGAAATAAGCAGCTATAATAACACAGCATCAGATTTGGCTGATAATAACGAACCAGATTTAAAGATATCTGTTTACGATGGAAGCTCATACTCATACAATTTCACATGCGGCATAAGCAGCATGTCTGGTTTTCCAGGAAACTGCTCCGAAAAAATCTCCAATTCATCAATCCTGGATGCCTGGCAGAATATCGAAAATAGGAAATTACTGATTAGGGGAATAAACATAGACTATGAAGATGGCATAAGTGACTATATAAACTGGAGCGGAGTTTATATTGAATTAGAAACTCCAACCAAGATTGAAAACTATGGCTTACTGAATCTCTCATCAACATTATTAATGAAAGTAGAATACTTAAATGGCTCAACTTGGCAGCAAATTTCAGTGGTATACAATCAATCAGTATTCATTGATGTCAATGAGACAATAGACTTATCATCTCACTGGAACAATAACACATGGTATTCAAATACGCACATATTAGGAGCTTACAGATCTTACATAGCTTTAACAGATGCAGGCGGCACCCTTCTGCAGAATGAAGATGGAACCTACATTAATGACACATATGAATTCAATATCAGCTACCTAAAGATAACAGTTGAATCTCCGATAAATAAGTCAGTGGTTGATGCAACAAATTTCTGGGCAAATATCACTATAAATGATACATATTACTCAAGCGGTGGCTGGTGCGGCTATAGCTTAGATGGTGCTGCTAACATAACTATGGACAATGATTCCTCCATACATTTCTACAATTCCACAGCCCATACAACTATCGGCCAGCATAACATAACATTTTACTGTAATGATACAGATGGAGATATTTCTTATGAAAGAACAACATTCAATGCCGCAGACCAGACAGGGCCAACTGTAAACCTGCAATATCCTGCCCCAGACCAGGAAGGCCTCCCTCTCACTATAACCTTTAAGTATAATGTGACAGACATTGTATCCAATATAAGCAATTGCAGTTTATATATAGATAGCAAACTTAAAAAAACAAACACAACAGTAAAAGAAGGAGTATCGCAAAACTTTACATATACTTTTGGCTCTGGTGGAGTGTACGATTGGAGAATTGATTGTTATGATAATTCTTCTGATTTAAACAAAGGCCAGTCACCTGCCCGGGACTTTATAGTTGGTTCAGATAGTGAGCCCCCGGAAATCTATCTGGGCAACCCGCCGGATAACAATCTGACCTCAAAAAATGATATAATATTCTTTTTCGGAGTTTATGATGCATTATCTGATATAGATAATTGCAGCTTAATCCTCAACGGTAAAGTAAATTCGACAAAAAACACCAGCGAGATAATAGAGACAGCAGAATTCGCAAATGATGACAACAATTTTACCATTGATGACATGCCGCTTGGACAATATAATTGGTCAATAAATTGTACTGATAGTTCCAACAATCATAAGACCAGCCAATCTAATATAAGAAATCTTACTATAATAGAAGATACAGACAATCCAGGTATAACATTAAGCTCTCCTGCCATTGATGCGAAAATAACAAGCAGCGGTGTTGATTTTAAATATATTGTTAATGATGCAACCTCAGGCATTAGAAATTGCAGCTTATTTATCAACGGAACATGGAACGCATCAGTCCTCAATCCCGCAGAAGGCAAAACAAATACATTTACAGTTACTGGATTTGGTGAAGGCATCTATAACTGGAGTATCAACTGTACAGATGATTCATTCCAGGGAAACAGCAACATATCCGAAACAAGAAACTTTACCATAATATTATTGCAAAACATCAACGTTAGTATCAGCACAGATAAGATAACCTACGAACAGGGAACACAAATAAATGATACAATAAATATCACAAGCAAAGTAACTGACCAGTTAGATAATCCATTAGACAGCAATGTCACAACAGATATTATCAACACCAATACTTCCCTAAGATGGTGGAACCATTTATGGAAAAGGAGAAAACCAATCTACTTAAACGGAACATCCTCAGCTATCGAAGGCTTAATTGAAGTTAATGTAACAGGACTAAACGGATATATATCCAGTTGTACAAATGAAATCAGAATCATAAAGAACAGCTCTTTCTTATCTGAAATTATAACATTCAATATTAAAACAGGAGATGACTCAAATTGGTGCTATGTTCTCTTCAACGCAACAATTACAGCAAATGCTGTAAACGAAAACAATTATTTTGTATATTTCAATAACTCGGCCGCCTCCAATCCAAATCATGCAAGAATATCTGTTCCAGACAATAAAACTTACGATTTTAATACCAGCACCAAAGGAGAAGATAGATGGGCATATAGGTATGAAATAAATGGCAAGCCGCCTGGTTCAGCCAGCATCCCCTCAACTGAGTTCAGCAGTATAAACTATACTAACATAGAAACTGACAATGAACAATTCCAGGGCGATAGCACCACTACAAATGGTAATTACGCCGCCCATAGGTTTGTATTCAATATATCAGAGAATAGGACAGACATTACAAAGATTGAAGTGCTTTGGAACGGATATGGCACCCATGATAATGGAGATAATGGCGCTGCCCTTTATATATGGAACTATACAAGCAGCTCTGCAAAGGTACTTGAAACAAGCAGTGTTGCAGCCGAAGTAAATTTGACAGGTACAATAACTTCATCACTCAATATTATCAGTGCAGAAAACCTGATTACTATAATTGCAGAACAAAATGATGCTCAGGCGGTAGTTGGACAAGTAAGGTACTCCAACATATTCACAGACTACATATCCCTAAATATCAGCTACAACCGAACAGCATCCATCCACCCAAACATATCCTCATTAGGAGATACAGAAGTATTGATAAATAGAAGTATTAATGAGACAGGAGATTCAGGAATCTTTAAGCTTAATTTAAACAGCGGCAGCCTGGATACTGGATGGTATTCTGCTGTTTCCTGGGCAACTTCCTCAGGTTATAATAATGCAACTAATTTTACTAGTTTCCGGATTATAATTGACCAGACCGCCCCTATAGTGAACCTTGTTTCACCAGCAAACAACAATATCAGTACCATAAATAGCATAACCTTCTACTATAATGCCTCAGATTCCCTGTCTGCTATTGCAAATTGTTCATTAATAATCAACAACAGCATAAATCAGACTAATTCATCCATAACAGAAGATATAAAGCTTAATTTTACATTAAACAGCCTTCCAAATGGAGATTATATGTGGTCTGTGAATTGTACTGATAATTCCGGAAACCAAAATACAGGGGATGTTGCAGCTAGAAAATTAACAATTGCACTAGACGAAGAAGCCCCAAAAATCACATTAATAAGTCCAGTAAAAGGATGGAATGACACAGATGGAAACATTACTTTCTTCTTCAACTTCTCTGACCAATACACCAGCACAGCTGATTGTTATTTATATATCAATGGCACACTAAATGACACCAAAGAAAATCTCTTAAGAGATACGACCCAAAACTTTACAGTAAGTAACTTCGCTGATGCAGATTATTATTGGCATATCAATTGTACAGACGATAGCTCAGGAAGAAACTCAAATCTGTCAGAATCCAGGAATTTCAGCGTAGCAGTTGATACAACTCCCCCCGCAATAATGATAATATTTCCTGCTGAGGTATCTCAGAGCACCACTGGAAATGTATCTTTTATAGTGAATGTGAGTGATTTGAATGGGATAGCAAATTGCAGCTTGATCATTAATGGTACTATAAACCAGACAAACATTACAAATACAACAAACAGCCAGATATCTACTATTAACTTCACTGTCAATGGAATTCCGACAGGCTCTTATATCTGGAATGTGGCATGTTTTGATAATTCAGAAAATAAAAATGAAAACACAACCCTTACCAGAAATCTCACAGTAGGAACAGACACAAAAGGCCCTGTTATTTATCTGGAATACCCTGATCCAGCCTCTCAATTTATTGCAACAACCATTACTTTCCGCTATAATGCCTCTGATTTTGCATCTGGAATATCAAATTGCAGCTTGATCATTAATGGTACTATAAACCAGACAAATAAATCTATACAGGAGGGTATATCCCAAAATTTCACTGTTAATGGTTTTGCTTTTGGAGATTATACCTGGCAAGTTAACTGTACAGATGATTCAACATGGACAAATACTAATTCTTCTGAAATAAGGTCTTTTTCAATAGGAAAAGACACTACTCCCCCAATAATTACATTAGAATATCCGCCAAACAGCACTTATGTTGATTCAGATGGAAATATTACATTCTTATACAAAGTTGATGATTTTGCAACTGATATAGCAAACTGCTCAATTATAATAGATGGCAAGTTAAATCAGACTAACACAACAGCTATATTTGAAGATACATCTGGACAAAACTTTACAGTGGGTGGAATACCCAATGGAACACATACTTGGAGAATAAATTGTACTGATACCTCCCTTACTCCAAATATAGGAAATAGTTCTCTATGGATATTTAAAGTAAATATTGATGAGGTCGGGCCGCAAATAACCCTAAATTCCCCTGTAAACATGTCTTTAGACACTGATGGAAATGTAGAATTTAGTTATACTGTTAACGACATAATCTCAGGTATCAGGAATTGCAGCCTGATTATAAATGGAGAAATAAATCAAACCAATACAAGCGCAATCGCAGAAGGAAGCCCGGAAACATTTACTCTTAATGATCTGCCGGATGGAATATACAACTGGAGTATAAATTGTACAGATGACTCAGATAATTTGAATGAGAATTCTTCTGAAATAAGGATATTGAATGTGACAGTAGATAATGCCGCGCCGGTTGTTAATCTGGTCTCGCCAGGAAACAACACACTAGACACAGATGGAATTAGAACATTTAGCTATAATGTGACAGACCAAATTACAAATGTTTCTGAATGCTCGCTCATATTCAATGGAGTGGTTGAGATTACTAACACCTCAATTCAGGAAGGTGTTGCACAATATTTCACTTTAACAGATATCTCAACAGGACAATATGACTGGAACGTCAATTGTACTGATGCATCTGAAAACGCCAATGTAAATTCATCTGAAATAAGAAATTTCACTGAAATCAGGGTATCATCAGGCCCGACTATTAATCTCGAACAGCCGGGAAATAATACACAAGATAAAGATAGCAGGGTGATATTTACATATAATGTCTCCCACCCAACTGCTATAATCAATTGCAGCCTTATAATAAATGAAACAATCAATCAGACTAATAGTTCAATAACAACAGACAAATCATTAAACTTCACTATAGACAATATGCCATCTGGAACATATGTATGGTATATTAATTGTACTGAAAATTCAGAAGATAATTATACCAACTCTTCAGAAAAAAGGCTGTTGATTGTCGGAGTAGATGCAGATGCTCCTTTGGTTTATCTGGAAGAGCCAAATGAAAGCACTTCTTATATACACAGTACATTAAATAATATAGTTTTCAGATATAATGTCACTGATTTTGCATCTGGAATATCAAATTGCAGCCTGATTATAAATAATACAATAAACCAGAGCAATTCAACTGGCCTGACAGAAGATACATCACTTAATTTCACAGTCTATGATTTCGCAATAGGAGATTATACCTGGCAGATTAACTGTACAGATGACTCATCAGCCAATAATACCGGAGTATCAGAAACAAGAAATTTCACAGTAAGAGCAGATTCTTCTCCGCCTAAAGTATATTTAGAAGAACCAGAGAACGACACTTTAAGTATAACAGGAAATATTGTATTAAGATATAATGTTACTGATCCTGAGACAGGAATTTATAACTGCAGCTTGATAATAAATGGCACAATAAATCAGACAAATTCAACAATAGAAGAAGGGAAATCTCAAAACTTTACTCTAAGCAGCCTGGCAAATGGAAATTACACTTGGAGGATAAATTGTACAAATAATGCTACCTTCCCAATCACAGGCAATTCTACAGAATGGGCTTTCACAGTTGGAGTAGATATTACCCCTCCGGTTATAAATTTAATATCTCCAACAAACAATACAAGATCAGTTAGCCAGAACATATTTTTCTATTACAATGTAAGCGACAGATCATCAAATGTATCAAATTGCAGCTTGATTATTAATGGAGAAGTAAATGTCACAGACACTGAAATAGAAGAGGAAGTTACACTAAATTTTACTTTATATAATATGGCCCAAGGATCTTACAACTGGAGCATCAACTGTACAGATGCTGCTGAAAACCCAAATATTGGCAAAAGCAAAACATATAACCTCACTATCAGGCTTGCTGATACATTGCTTGTGAATACATCTACAGATAATAGCAGCTATGAAAAAGGTGATAAAGTTCAGATAACCACAAATGTAACAAATAATGAAAGCATCCCGATAATTACATCAGTTGCAGTTGATATCATAAAAGGAAACGCAACCTCACCCTGGTGGAACACATCATGGAGATATAGGATCCCGATTAAGATAAACAGCACCAATATAACAAGAATAAATAGTTTAATCGAGGCCCAGGTTAATTTTACTGATATTCTGATAAATGAATTAATATTACTAGAAAGAGTATTTGATCAAAATTCAATAAGAGTGATTGAATGGGCTGACAATAACTCATATGAAACCCCATCACAATTCGATAATATAAGTGATTATGATAATTCAAATAATGCATTCGGTGATGTTATTTGGATCATGAACTCTACCACCACCACAAACACTATTAGATACTATTACATATATTTTGACACAACTGATAATTCCAAGCAATCCCCTGGTTATTCAAAGCCGGACTATAGTTTCGGTGGTTCTGGCAAAACTATTAACTATGACAGCACAGATATGGATGCATCCAGGCTTTCTATTTCACATAAGACTGAATCATTTACATTGCAGTTTGACAAAGGAAATCTATTTGAGAATTTTGATTATGCTGGCTATGCAGGAGCTGGAAGCCTATGGAATATTACTATAAATGGAACATTGATAACTAATCCTTACTCAGCAATTGCTCCTTTAATCATACAAAGCGAAGATTACTTAGATGTGAATGCTGCATCAATAGTTGAATCCGGGCCTGTTGTGACTAAGGTCAGAATACTCGGAAATATTTCTACAATCAAGCCGTCAGAAGCTGAATTAAACTATACAATCTGGTTTGGAGAATCTGAGATTATGGTAAGAGCAGATCTATTTGCTTATTTTGGTACAGCTGAAGCTGCACCAATAGTTAGATACCAGAATGAATGGTTTGCCTATATGTTAAGTAACAATAGCGACTGGGAAAACTATATTTATAACGCAAAGTCCGAAACAATGAACAGGACACATGTATACAATAGTAAAACTCCTGCCGGCCATGACACCCTTTACACTAGCACATGGTATACTGAACATGACGATAAGGGATCTATTAATGTATATGCAGAAACGTTTAAACAAAATAACATAGATGAAACAAGAAAAGTTATAATCTACAATGATGGATATGTATCTGCTGATAACCCTGCCCCGGAATCCGACTCAGTTGGTTTTAATTTTGATGAAACAAGCATAGATGCAGGATCAAATTATTCAATGACTGTCTGGATGATTTTCTCTTATGATACAACCTCTCAAAGAGCAAGAGACCTAAAAGAGGATATATGCACACCCCCAAGTATAACACAGCTGCATGGAGAAAGATTAGTAACCCAGGATTCTGGAGATACTGATAGTGAAGGTATTTTCTATAACAATTGGAGCTCAGTAAACCAATCTATTGGATGGTACTCAGCGGTAGGTTACGCAAACAAGACATATTATAAGAAGGGTTTTGATTATGCATTATTTAAGATAACTAAAGATACAGTTATCCCATATGTCCAACTAGGTAATCCATCAGGCTGGCTAAATTACAGTAATGTTACATTCAGTTTCCTTGCAAATGACAGTAACTTGGTGGTGAGCAACTGCACTGTAATTCTAAATGATAAAAGGAATGTAAGCAGCCAGGATATAACTAATAATGAATGGGACAGCATCACAGTCTATGGCCTGCCGGATGGCATTTATAACTGGACAATAAATTGCAGCGACCCAACCAGTAATATTGGCACAGCATCTGAGAAAACAATATACATAGATACAGCAAAACCAGATATCAACCTATCAGCCCCTATAAATAACTCAAACTTCACTATTTCAACAACAGAATTTAACTTCTCTGTTACAGATAATATGGATGAAAATATAAGTTGTATAGTATATATTGATGAAACAAATGAAGCAGCAGTTAATGCATCAAATAATACATTAACTAATGTTACAGTTTATGACATTGGTCATGCAGTGCATCACTGGAAGGTAACATGTACTGATAAAGCAGGCAATAGCAACACATCTGAAACATGGGTATTTACAACTAACTTATATGGCACAGCCATCACATTAGTCTCACCCCTATCTCCAGCTAACTGGGACAATGATGGAAATGTTACATTCATTTATCAGCCAACCAGTATTTCTCCTATATTGAATTGCAGCATTATAATAAATGATATTGTAAACCAGACCAATGATTCAATAACAGGTGGAGCAGACAATAACTTTACTGTAGCAGGAATACCTGAAGGAGAATACAATTGGAGTATAAATTGTACAGACTATAGCCTAAGAACAGTTAATTCTTCACAAGAGACATTATATATTGATGAAACAAATCCTGAGATAGTGCTTA
>JAGLMD010000010.1 GCA_023140175.1 Nanobdellota archaeon
GTATCTGAAGGAACACCAACAGAAAAAGTAACATTTGCCCCTTCTCCTTTTCTCAATATAAACCTATTAGGAAAGCTAACCCACTTTGCTATCTCTCCCCTCTTACTTATTGTGACTAAGATATCCTCCTCAACCTGTTCTATCTTCAACTCCCTTTCACCACTGTTTCCTGCAGACATACGACCAAAATACAAGCCGCTGGGATTTACATTTATCCCAATCCTATTTTTATCCCAGACTAATACCTCCAATGGATATTTGTTAACACTAACTATCTTCATCCTGTCAACAACAATAATAGTAATAGAGGTAGTTAAAATAATCATACCTGCAATCAAAAAAAGAAATGTTAGCTTTTTCATCCTACTTCCTCCTTTTCTTCTCTGTTTTATTATTTCTTAAGCGATGCATCATCCATATGAGATTAATCAAAAGAATAATTACCAATAATCCAACTGCTATTATTAGCAATGGGCTCATCTCAGGAGAGGGTGCTTCTTTCTCCAGTTCAGGTAAATTCACTTTTAGCTGGCTTCGTGCCTGCTTATCATAATAATATACATATATCTCAACATCATAATCTCCGGGCAGCAGTGAATTCCTCTCCCAGAACGCAACTAATTTATCCTTTCCCCAAGGTGAAATATCAATAGAGCTTGTCCTTATCCTATCTATAGTTTCATCATCTTTCTTTATTATAATCTCAGCATAAACATTCTTTATCACATCATTCCAATTACTTTGTATATCAATAATAAATTTCCCAACAGTACCATTAAGCTCTGTCGTAACATCTAATATCTCGATAAATATATCTCCAATCCTTAATCTGGATTTAGGCTCCGCCAGATAATCTCCCCCATAGTCTATCCTTGCTTCTATACTATATTCCCCGGAACTATAGCCCCCTGTTTGCCATGAAGACACCACTTTTCTGCTCTGGCCGGGCTTTAAAATATCTATACTCTTTGTCTGCTTCTCTGATAATGTTTCTCCTTTAGGGTCATTCACAGTAACATCAGCATATAAATCTGTTAAATCCTCTGTCCCGAAATTGAGCATATCTATGATAAAATACACATCATCACCAATGTTTATCTTAGCTGGCTCTATAGTCATGCTTGCTTCAAGAAATTTTCCATCATTAGGCACTCTTAATTTAATAACAAAACCAATTGCTGCAAATGCTCTTGCAGTCCCCCCTGACTCTATCTCTTCCTCCATAGTAAAATACTGTTCGGAAACAATAACTATCCTATAATTCCCTGGCTTTAAATCTTTCGGCAAACGTAAAGAATATTTAACTGTTGTAGACCCTTCAACACGCCTTTTTAGCTCTGTCTCATCTCCATCCAGAAATACATATTCCTTCAATCCCCCAGAAGCATAGGTCTTAAGATTCTTCTCTCCATAAGTATTCACAGTAAACGTTCCCTCTATCTTCTCCTGCCCCACATAGATAATATTAGCTAAAGGAGGGCTTACACCCATTGAAGAAGCAAAAACACCATAGCTAAACAAGACAAGAAAAAATAAGAAAATAAAATATTTGCAGTTCATTTTTCATTTTCTGCAATTTTCTATATCTATGATATAGCAGCAAAGATTGTTACTGACTGTGTCTTTACTCCTGCAGTTTCCTGAGGGGGAACAGTAACATTTACTCCAAGATAGATTGTATCATTACCCTCCCAATATGGAAGATTTACCATAAGAACACCCTCTCCCTGTGCTGTACTTAAAGAAACCCAGGTGTTATTACAGCTGGTTAAATTATTAGTGAGGTCTCCAACAATTGACCCATTATTTATACGATCACTTGTATTAAGGCATTTTACC
>JAGLMD010000100.1 GCA_023140175.1 Nanobdellota archaeon
ATGCTTTACTTTTGTCTTTCTCTAATTCTTAGTTATTTCCAATTATCCCTCATTATTCTCGATAAAACTTCTTCTTTAATAACTTATATACTAATCATATAGGAGTAATCTCTTCTTATTTATAAATATTTGAGCTCATTTTACTCTATCTAATCCCTTTTCCCTATTGGAACTCTCACTTTTCCTATATAACCCCATAATATTCCTCTAAAATCAGCTATATTTATGTGTTATATAACTCACCTTCAAACAGTCCAATAGCCTATATAACTCATTTATCTCTCTAAAATCCGAGAATGCACCCTAATGGCTTATTTTAGCACTAATGAACACTCACTTTTCACGAATAAATGCCCATATTATCTTTATCTTGTAGCCCGGAAATAACAAAAGAGTTCCAAAATAAGGCTTCATTTCTATATATCCCCTCACTTTTCCCTTATTCTTCTATCTCATATCTATGCTTATTATATATCCTATTTCACAGCCAGTTTCTTAACTTTTGATTATAATCTCTCTCACATTATTAATCTCTTTTTTCATTTATTTAAGCTCACATTTGACATTAAATTTTATCTATTATCTTTGTTCATCAACCAACCATATCAAATATTTTCACAAACCCTATTAACTATATTTTTATTACTGCTTGGGTTCAATACCCCGAAGCTTTGCTTCGGAATCAATTCCTAAACTAAATTCATACCCCACAGCTTGCTGTGGTTGGGTATTTGATTCCTATTCTCATTCCCAGTTTCATTCCCATAAGCATATTCTCATTATTTTCTCGTCGATAAAGTCATTCCCATCATATTCCCCCGAAAAACATTTTTCTCGCCGATAAATTCCACATTCTTATGGATCTCGTTCCCAAAACATTCCCAAAATTATCCCATCATATTCCCACAAAAAACAAAAAATAAGTATAAAAAACATTCCCATAACGTTCCCATTATATTCCCAAAACATTCCCAAAAATCATAATATTTAAATAGATGGGAATATAAACAAACAACATGGACATTTTCGGCGCAAAAACAAGAAAATTAAAACAGAAAATAAACTTAATAGAAAACAATCTTCAGGAATCCTTCTCAAAAGTCAGGCAGGAAATGGATTCTGTAAATGCATGGCTCAATTACTATTACCAAAGAAGCCTGTATTTCGAAAACCAGATTAACCAGTCTGCCGCAGGCACAGCCAAATTATCCAAAGAACTCTCTGAAAACAACGGATCTCTTGATAAGCACTCAAAGATCATAAGTGAGATCACAGATAACATGGAGAAAATCCCTAAAGAGATATCCTCTCTTAGGGATTTAGCAGCAGGAAACAATGCAGAGGATAGATTAAATTTCTATATTGAAAAAATATCTAAAGAGATACTTAAGCTTGATAATAAGATGGAGTCATTATCTAATCTGCCTTCAAGGATAGGCCTTCTTAGAGAGCAGCTTAATGAACACATATCACAGCCCATTACTTCTCCCATAATCGAACAAAGGATAGCCGAGATCCAGGAAAGGCTCAAGCAAATAATCATAAAAAAGTCTCCCAAAGATAAGCTGATCCAGAAGGTAGCCAAGAACAGTCACGACTATATCAAGGCCATGATCATAAGCTACATAAAGAAATATGAGAAGATATCTGCTTTCCAGTTAAGGGAGATGGTTGTCGAGGAGCAAAACCTCATTTCAAAAAGCACATTCTATCGCATCATAGAGGAAATAGAATCTATGGAAGAAATCTCCACTATAAGGCAGGGCAAGGAAAAAATCTACCTTTCTAAGCTGAAAAAACCAGCTTAAAATCTGCCGGAAAGAGCCATATAAGAGTATACATTTTTGTAATACTGGCTGATTTTATCGTCTAAAAACTCATTTTTCTCAAAAAAGAAAATTATTTAAACCCGATAATTATTTTTTTTGGTGTTGGGGAATTAGCATGGAATCTTTAAATGGCAAAAATGATATCAATCCAGACATAAAATTCGCTATTAGAGCACTTGTTGATGAAGTAAAAGAAGAGCTTGATGAACACCTCGAATCCATCAACCAGAATACAAATGAGATTTCTTCAAATTATGAATATCTCTGTGAGTTTGACTATAAAATTAACAAGTTATCAGAAAAAATAGAGCAGATTCATCTCTTCCTGGAAGATAATTTTAACTTTAAATTGCCTAAAAAGCCAAAATTTGAGCCAAAGCCACTATCCAATAATGAGCAGGACGTATTCCTTATTCTCTATACTCTAGAGGAGAAAAAAGGCTCTGTCTCTTATCCGGATATTGCAAAGCGCATAGGTCTTTCAGAGGAGCTTGTCTCACAATACATAACAAGGATGATCGAAAAGAATGTCCCGATAATAAAACGCTACGTCAATAACAAGCCTTTCTTAAGGCTCGATCCACAATTCAAGCGTATCCAGGCAAAAGAAAACATCCTGGGCCTTAATCAAAGGACAATGAGTTCATATTAATCGTTTGCTGCGATTTTCTTTTTTATTTTTTTGTTCTCAAAATTTCTAATAGAAGTTTTAATAAAAAATTAAAACATTTAATCATAAAAATAACTTAAATATTTAAGTTAAAAACTAAAAGTTTTAATCAGTTTTTTCAGTAAATTTTGTTAGCTTAGTATTGTCAATATCCTTTGGCTTCTCCTTGAATTTCTCAATAAGCCTTTCCTCATATAGCTGCTGTGTATCAGTTATTGACGGTATACCATACATCTGCAGGGTTGTCCTTGCATCAGCATGCCCAGCTATCCTCTGCACCATATTGAAAGGTATTCCAGCTGCTAAGCTTAGCCTTGAAAAGCTATGCCTGAATATATGCGGGTTCATATTTTTCAGGTTAGGATTCGGGTTCTTAACCTTTGCCCTATCAGCACAATTAGCCACAATCCTGTTGATTTGGCTTAGGGAAAGCCCCTCAAAGGCCTTTTTATTGCTTTGGACAAGAAAGCCTGTTTTTCGGCTTCTTAGGTAGAATTTTATCGCTTGTAAGGTATCGTCGTCAATGGGCACTGCCCTTGATTTAGCATCTTTCTCATTTCCACCCTTGCCCTTTGCTATGAATATCCTCTTTCTCTCAAAATCAACGTCTTTTACTCTCAAATTGGCAAACTCAAACCTCCTCATGCCAGTTCTTGCCAATATCTTCAGGACAACACTCTCTTTCAGGTTTTTAGCTGCCGCAATTATTCTATTGATCTCATCCCAATTAAGGTAATATTCATTGAATTTTCTTGCCATGAAAAATCATCTCTCCTTAAATTAATGCAACACTTGTATTTAAACGTTGCGTTCTTCCCCAAAAACCACCCAAAAATGCAACAAAAGTAGTAGAAATGTTGCGTTTTTGATTAGAAAGCCTAAAACAGGCTATTAACATCAAAATCTTGCTCAAAAAGCCCCCCCAATATCAATAATCAAAAAATTAATAAACTTCGACATTTCTAAATAAAAAATCAGTTACTATTCCGGGGTGGAAAAATGAAATGGGGCAAAATTATATTTGCAGGCATTATAGCCGCAATCATAAGATATCTCATAAATTCTGGTTTTGGTTATTACTTCCAAGATCTCTATGATCCGATATCTGGTCTATGGCGTGCTATGTTAACTCCTAGTTGGACTCAGAATGTCATTATAGTCAACATAATCATAGCTTTTTTAGCTGTTTTCGTATATGCAGCTGTAAACACTGGCTTAGGAAAAAAGGCTGAAATAGCCAAAAAAGGCATTAAATTCGGCTTTTTGGTATGGCTATTGAGGGATGTTACAGGCTCTGTCATGACTTATGTCTTTATGCCAGTATCTTTTGCCTTAATAGCAGCATGGCTTGTATCTGGCTTCATAATAAGCCTGATTAATGGTCTTGTCGTCGCTAAAATATATAAATGATTTTTTTTATTTTACCTTAAATTCTTTAATTCAATCTCCTGATAAACACATCAGCATCCTCAAAAACCCTGAATAAGGCTACCTTAATCTTACCCATCATTTTGAGAAGCTCTCTTTGCTTATGGCTTATATTGCTTGTGCCCATTTTAATTTCCATAAAACAGGCCTTTCCTTTCTCCAGGCAGAAGAAATCCCAATCAATTTTGCCTATTTTTCTTAGGTTTTTTAGCTGTTTTTTCGTAAAAAATTCATATGGTATTTGCTCAATTATATCCATATAAGGGTTAATTTTTATTGTAAAAATATTGTTTAGGTTGCAGAACTTCTTGAATATTATCTCAGCATATATTCCCCTATGTCTCGGCGATGAAATAGGATAGTCATTATCTCTGATCCAGTCCATATATTTCAGTTCAAATTTCGATTTAATGACTTTGGAATACATATTAGGATAGTATTATAAACTTATTTTAATATTTAATTATAATATAAACTATATTTTAGGAAATAACTAATAAAGAATATATTTATATTATCTACAATATAGAAAATAATTAATAAAATTTTTATCAAAAAACAAAAAGTGAGTATTTAAAGTGACAATTTTGATTAGCATCATATCAACAGATCTATATCAAACTCTCACTTTTTATTCTATTCAATATTGAAAATAAATACTTTTCTTAAGTCAAGCAAAACATAATGATTTATTGGTTAAAATAAGATACTAAAGCAAACTCTCACTTTTCACTCTTAAGTCTTATTGAATTAGTGAAATAATGTTTCTATCTGCTCTGCTTTTCTAAATTTGCATAAAGTGAGGGTACAAATAGGTTTTTGAAAATTCTTTAACTAGGGGTTATCAAATTCTTTAGAAAACCAAAAATCACTCATTAGGCACCATAAAGTGTAATAAAATTATTGGCTTAAAGCCCGTTATTTGCTCAAATTTAAAACAATTAAGCTAATATAGCTTACACCCTACTAGAATGGTGTTTTGACAGAAAGTGATAGTTTAAGTTCATTAATTTTTGAATTAATTGATAAAGATATTTTTTTTAACTTTCATAATTAATTTTACCGACGGAAGCAGCCATAAGAATAGAAAGATATTTATAGTGGAATACTTAAAAATTTAAAAAAGGTATAATAAAAATGACAGAACAACTTGTTTCTTCAAAGGGTGAGATAAAAAGGATGCCTCTCTCTATCAAAGGGTTAGACGATAACATAGGGGGGGGTCTCCCTACGGGCTCGATTATGCTGGTCTGCGGTCCAGCAGGAACAATGAAATCATCTCTTTGTTTTAACTCTATCTATGCTGAGGCTGAAGCAAAGAAAAATGTTCTTTACATAACCTTAGAGCAGTCATATGTCTCTCTTCTTAATCAGATGATAAACATGGGTTATGACTTCCAGAAGATTGATGTGACAGTTATAGGCTCTGACCCAAACATAATCAAGAAAAAAGTAAAGGATATAAAGGCATCCAAGAAAGGCCATTTAATTCTTTCTGACTTAGGTTCATTAAGGGCAACCATGAAAGCGCAGGATGCTCCCTCTGCAGATTGGTGGAATATAATCTCGAGGATAGTCAAGACCCTTAAAGAAGAAGTTGATATTTCATGTGTAGTCCTTGATTCTCTCAATTCTCTATATGTCTTATCTGATTTTAAGAACCCAAGAAATAAAATATTCCATATATTCAATTTCTTTAAACAGCTAGGCATAACAGCTTTCTTTGTTTCAGAGATGCCTAAAGATAGCAGTAAGTATTGCGAATATGAGATAGAGGATTATCTCGCAGATGGGGTATTAGTGATACAATTAGTCGAGAGAAACCGAAAAGTTACAAGAGAAGTAAATATTGCAAAGATGCGTGGAACAGATATTAACATCGATATTTTTACTCTGGAATTTGGAAAAGATGGTTTTAAAGCTTTATATGGCGGAAAGATGCCTTTAGTATAAATGGTGAGAAATATGATTGATGAAGGAGCAATAAACAAGGAGATCAAACAAATAAAAAAAGCCCTGAAGAATGTTGAAACAATGGTAGATAAATTAGATAAGGACATAAGACATAAAAAAATCTAACCTACATAACTCATTCTTTTCTTTTCACTTAATTCAGTCGCTTCAGCTCCCTTTTTCAATAAGTTCTGCAGCTTTTTCTCAAATGTTTCTGCCTGCTGCATCAAAGGCTCATAATTGACTTTAAGCCCGAGATATTTATCCAATCCTTCTATTATCTTAGCTGCTGCCTTGCTGTCTGGCAGATTAGTATGTGTCTCTGAAAAAATGCATGTCAGTGGAACACTATCAGACTTCATAAGTATAGCGCCTGCCACACCCATTATGATGCCGTCTTTAAGCGGCTCAAATCCTGCTTTCTTTACTTTCTCAGCCCTATTCTTATCCTTCGTATAAAAGAATGTCTTGAACTCTTCAGGATTACTGCCTGCCAGTCCCTCCAGGCTTATCAATTCCTTGGTTTGTAATTTTGTTGCAAGCTCCATAATAAAGTCCGCAAGCTTCCATTCAAATCCCTGTGTCGGCACAATAGCATGCACTATGACTATATTATATTTCTTATCATAGAAAATACCAAAGGGATCTACAATCTTACTATTGTGTATTGCTACTACAGCAGGCATTTCTTCAACAGTAATCTTTCCAATCTGCTCTACTTTTAGATGATCGATTAAGAATTCTGTAGCTATCGTACCAACCAGCCCAAATCCAGGAAAACCGCTTATAATTCTTGGATTCTTTGGCTTCTTCTTGAGAATAATTTGCAACAGTACCACCTCTTTTTTAAAATTATTTTTTGCCTAGCTTCTCTTTGGCTTCTTTCTCTTTTTTTACTAATTCCTTTTTCTCCTTCTGCACCTTTACAATTTCCCTGGCGCCTGTTCTCTTTGTCTTTCTTGCTTTTCCTCTGACAGCATTCCTCATATGCTTGGCAACCCTATGGATATAATGATCCTGCCTTATCGCATTCTTCTTCCCAGCAGATATCTCATTCAGTATCTTTTCTATTTCCTTCAGCTTCTCAAAACTGTTTGAGTCAATAGAAGCATCATCTCTTAACTTCTTGATAAAGCTGAAATCCAGCTTCAATAGCAATGTTTCTAAAGCTTCCAGGTCAACCATTATGTTCTTATCAGCCTTCGAATCTCCAGGCTGTGCTGAAAGAACTTTAGAATAAGCATTCCTTAATCTATAGTATAACCTGTTTAATATTTCTCTCGGTGATAAAACAGTATCTACAGTCGGCATGGATTAAATTTAATTTAGAATGTATTTAAAGTTAACGGAAGAAGATTTACTTTTTATCTCCTGTTGGTTTCTTTTCCTCATTTTGTTTATCATAAGGTTGTTTCTCTCCTATACCCAATAACCCACCAACAGAATCAAGGATATTCTCTCCTCCTCTCAAATGATAGAAATTCATATTTCCTTTAAACTTAGGAACAACATTATCTATGACCACTTTATCGCTCCCTTCTTTGTTAAAGGTTTTCCTAATCTCTTCATATCCTTTGGCCTTAGCAAGTAAGTTTTTTTCTTCTTTATAAGCTTCTCCATCACCTTCTCTCTCTTTAATATAAAGATCCCTATCTGCATTTATCATTCCTTCTTTCTTCTTTATTCCTGCTGTATATCTATCATTAATTGCTTCTGCAACTTTTTTATTGGGTTTGATCTGTTCTACTTCTGCCATTATAAAATCAAACCCCCAACGATCCTGTAATCCACTATAATCTCTTAAAAGAGCCTGATATAATAGCTTCGCACCTTCTTTTCCATTTAACTTTAAAACATCATCATGTTTCTTTTCATTGACTGTTTTGAATAATAAGGAATCCATAAAATCTCTTAATGTTTCTTCTAGGTTTTTTACTCCAAAAACAGATTTATAGATACTAATAGGATCATTTCTTATTTTTATAGTTAGTATTGCGTCAATATTAACAGGGATAGCATCTTTAGTATATATTTCTTGTATTTGGGGATTTATTTTATATTCTTGGACATTTACGCTGAAAAGACTATCAATTAAAGGAATCTTAGCACGTAAGCCCGGCCCTTTCACGACACATAAATTATCTTTATCTTTCCTTTTCTTTCTAGCTTCTCCAAATCTGGTTACAATGACAGAGTGCCCTTCTCCAACGACATAAAATGGCGACCATTTCCAATCTCCACCAAAATAATTATAGTCTATTAATCTATCATTGTGTAAAGAAGTACTCCTATTTTTGCTATTTGAATCTTGTGAAGATTCTCCGCCATACTTATTTCGCAAGTCCTTTATTTTTTTCTCTAAATCCATTTTTATATCCCTTTAATCTATGTAAATATAGCTTATATTTAAAACTTTCGAAAATGTTATTACTAAAAAGTAACAAATATATTTATTATTCTTAATTCTACTAAATTTCTTTAGAATCCATATAGTTTTTTAATTTATTATAATCTTCAAGTTGTTTTCTCTTATCTTCTCTTGCATAATTGATTTCACCAAAAGCATTTGCAAAATTATTTTTTTTAATATAACCCAAACACTTCTCTATACTCTTCATAAAATTAGTCTCAAGATTCTTAATATTAACAATTATTTCAAACATCATACGTAACTTTTTTCCTTCTTCATTAGTTTCATCTGAGTTTTTTTTCATCTTTTCAATTTTTTCTTCTTGAACAACCAATCTTTTACTGATTTCTTCAATCTCTATATTATGTCTCTCTCTATTGTATAATCTTTTTAATGCTTTTTGTGATTCTTTCTTTTCACTTTCGGTAAAAATGCCCTTTTTAAGGAAATCTGCAAAATTTTCTAAATATGTTATTGTTTTCTCAATATTATGAATCCCATAATATTGTAATTCTATAATTTCTTTATTGATTTTATTTTCCTTCTTCTCCAATCCCCTCTCCTTCTTCCCTTCAGGACTATTTGGCCTGTTCCTTATATTATCCCACAACTTCTCTCCAGCTCCAGGATATTTTCCTTTCACCATGCCTCCTGCTCCCTCAAAGAACATTATTAATCCCATAAATAACAAAACAACAGCAGCTATCTCCATCCATCCTGCAAGGTCAAGGTAAATCTCAACGCTTGTGCTCTCGACTATAGAAACAGAAAGAAACAACACAACCATAGCAGCAAATATAAACACAAGCCCCTTTGCCCAGCCGCTCCATGCATTTTTCTCAGGAAATATCTTCTTGTTGAAGTAGAGTATAACCAATAAAGGCAGCAAAGCAAGCAGCACAGATATCAGCCCGGCATATAATTCAAATATCGTCTTTACAAAGCTATTCGAGATCATGATAACAGTTGTTAATGAGAGCACCAGAGCCAGCATGACCGCAACCCTGTTCTGGTCATGGAATACCTTTTTCGCACCAGTATACATGACAGCAAACACGAATATCCATAATAATAACTTAAAATAGACAATTGCCAAATCATCTCCTGACCTGATGCCTTCTGGAAGTACCTTAAACAAGAACAGCATAATGTTATTGATTGAATTAGGAAGAAAGCTCGCACCTATGACAGTTTTAACTGAGAAAAGTATTCCCAAAAAGACTGCTATATTCCTTTTAATGTTCTTAGTTTTCATCATTGATCAGTTCTAGTATCTTTTCTACTCTATCTTTATCTATAATACTATAAAATACCCTTTTTCCATCTTTTTTTGCTGTAATTATCTTTGCATGTTCAAGTTTTTTCAATCCTATAGAAACATTAGGCTGTGATTTTCCAACTAGTGATACAATATCGAGAACACTTCTTCCTTTTTCTAATAAATTAAGAACTATATTTAACCTTGTTTCATCTCCCAATGCCTTTAAAACATCTAAGTTATAGTTCATATTAGTAAATTTAAATATTTATATTTATAAATCTTATCACTTTCTTCAATTATAATATTTAAATATTTATATATAAAAATATATTTATATTAAATCACTAATTTACAGCATATTAAAATTCAGAATCTATCTCTTGCCAAAATAATAACTACACAGAACATTCCTATCCTGGAGCCCACCCCTCTGTCCTATACTTCCTTTCCCATTCAACTGCCGATTTCCTGACATTCTTAAAATAGCTGTCTTCCGAACTGTCCAGATTAGAAATTTCATTGTGTAATTCCATGAACGCATTAACACTCCCTTTAATGAACTTATCTGTCTTAGTATTATCTCTTACTACATAGTACAGCCAGCCTATAAGCTTATCCTTGCCTACTCGATCATTAGTCCTCTCTAAATTCTTAAGGCCCCCCACCAATTTATCAGCATCTCTCTCTTCCTCACTCAACTCCCTGATAGCTATTTTCTCTTTCTCGATTGCTTCCTGGACTTTACCTCTTTTTTTACTATCTCTTTTAATCACGGCTCTTTTGGTATTTAGGTTTCCTTTTACACTTTCTATCCTTCTTTCTATGTCCTTTACCTTCTTATTATCTCTCCTCCCTTTTGCTCTCTGCTTCTCCTCCTCCAGTTTTTTCAATTCCTCTTCATAATGTGCAATCTCCCTTGCTTCTGACTGGATCTCCTTATTTAATACCGAATTCCTTTCAATATCTTTCTTAGTAGTTTTCAGGATTTCATTAATCTCTCCCCTGTCTTCTTCTCCTAATTTCTCTGCAAGACTAACAAGAGAAGCCTCTATGCCTTTTAGCTTATTCTCATACGCCCCTAAGCTCTTTTTTGCCTTTGCATTATCAGTAAAGTCTCCCCTTTGATATGTAGCTAAAAATGCAGTATATCTTGCATAAAAATTGCTATATTCTTTTATCAGTTCATTGATTTTACGCTTTAATTCAGTTCTTTCACTATCAAGGATCTTAGTCTTGCTGTCTAGTTCCCTTATTTCTTCCTTTATTCTTTTGTCCAATTCATTTAAATTCTCAATATCTTTATCTACATTCGAGACATCTTCTTTTCCCTTAGATAGATCAGTATTTGGGTTCATCCCCTTGACATTTCCTTTTTGGTAATCACCTTTTACCATACCACTTGCTCCCCAAAAAAACATTATTATTCCCATAAATAGCAAAACAACAGCAGCTATCTCCATCCATCCTGCAAGATCCAGGTAAATATCCACGCTTGTGCTCTCGGCTATAGAAACAGAAAGAAACAATACAACCATAGCAGCAAATATAAACACAAGCCCCTTTGCCCAGCCGCTCCATGCATTTTTCTCAGGAAATATCTTCTTGTTGAAGTAGAGTATAACCAATAAAGGCAGCAAAGCAAGCAGCACAGATATCAGCCCGGCATATAATTCAAATATCGTCTTTACAAAGCTGTTCGAGATCATGATAACAGTTGTTAATGAGAGCACCAGAGCCAGCATAACCGCAACCCTGTTCTGGTCATGGAATACCTTTTTCGCTCCAGTATACATGACAGCAAACACGAATATCCATAATAATAACTTAAAATAGACAATTGCCAGATCATCCCCTGACCTGATGCCTTCTGGAAGCATCTTAAACAAGAACAGCATAATGTTATTGATTGAATTAGGGATGATAGATCTGTCTGCATATGCAAAGAAAGAATTAAATAAACAAATAACAAAGATAAGGAAAGATATTCTCTTTATTCTTACACCCATTTTGATATTAATGTCTTCTGTTATTGTTAATATAAACTTTTCTCTTTAAAGTGAAGAATCTCTAAGAAAACATTTATATAAGCTCAATATCATTAACAAATAAAATGAAGATAATGATATCTTTTCTCTCAGCTTTAGTAATTTTCATAGGCTCAATCCCATTCTTTGGAGAAAATTTTCCCATACCAAATCAGGGAAGAGCCTATTCAGTAATACTAATTGTTTTAGGAGTCATAATTATCCTGTTATCGATAATAAATTCTCTTTTGATGGGATTTGAAAGATTCTTTCTTATTGTACAGGGAGCATTACTGATACTAACAGCATTACTTCCTTTACTTCCTGGTATCCTTTCATTTTTGCCAAGAGCCGGCCCACTATATGAGGTAATTGTGATTATTATAGGCGTTCTTGGACTAATCTATGGCTTGCTTGGTATGGGTTAGCTACTTCATAATAGAAATCTTTATATAACTTTATTCTAGAAATTCTAATAATCAAAAAATAGGTGATAATTATGAACAAGAAAGGATTTATCATGCATCCAGTGACATGGATTGTTGTAGCTTTTATTCTTGGCTTTATCTGCGCTGTAATGGTTGCCCGCGGTATAATTCCATTAGCTATACAGATATGTCCTTTAAAATAAAAAAGGTGAGAAAAAATGTATAATCCATTTGAGGGTATTTTAGGAAAATCTTATAGTAAAATAAGTTCTAAATATAGACAACACGGTCATTTTGCCAGGGTGATAAAAAAACTAGGTGCAAGAATGCATAGTGAAATAGGAAAACTAGATCAAGAAATTGATAAAGTTGGAAAGGATGAAGATAATCGTGATGCCAAAAAATTAACAGAAGATACAGAAAAAACAACTAAGACTTCAGGAGTTTTAACCAAATATTGCAAATTGATCAGGCATGAAACTCTAAACATAGATCTCTTGACAATAGCAGACTTAAGGAAATTATTCATCGAAATAGATAAGATAGAGAAAAAAGGATTCAATCAAAGACAAGCTGATCAACTTAAAATCGAAATAAAGCAAGCTCTAGCAGAAATCGCTAAAGAAGCAGATAATGCAGGCAATATATTATTATCTGTTGCTGCTGAAGCCAGGAAATCAGCATAATCTCAAATTTTTTTTAATCTTTTTAGAATTCTTATTCAATATTTACTTTACTTCCTAAACTCTGCCCAGGCATGCCTTTCTCAAATATTGCCCTAACAGCACCCTTATTTCCATGAGCACTGGAAACCTTTCCAACAATAGCATTTCCTTTGGCATTAGCCCATGTAACTTTCTTTCCAACTAAGCCGGCAGCCTTCTCTTTATCTGCCACATCATTAACAGCAATAACCATCTGATTATCATACTGCGTATGCCTTCCCCCTCTGAAATTTACTATTGTTCCTTCCATAAGCTAAGTTGAATTCTAGATTCATTTAAAAAGCTTACTGTCACCTAATTTGTTTATACAAAATATTAAGCACTAATTGATTAAGCTGAAAAAGAAGAAAAACCCAGCATAAAAAGGAGTGAATTATCTTTCTCATAAATTAAACTAAGAAAAACAATATAACAGGCAAAAGCAAACATCCCATATTATGGCTTCTTTTGACATTCAATAAAGCAAGTATCATCCCCAAGAAAAGTAGAAACAACCCAGATTTAAACGCATATAAGCAATATAGAATCCACAAAAAAAGAAAACACACCTTACCCTTTATTTTAAAGTAGATAAAAATAAAGGGTAAGATTTATAAAGCATGCCATATTAACCAGAAAGTATGGTATATATTTACAGAAAAAGAATCGGAAATAAGGATTATTATTACCTCAGGCTGTCAAAAAAAGTAGATGGCAAACTAATAACCAAAGATGTCGCTTATCTGGGAAATGAAGCTGAGAAATTGAGGGTGCAATTAGATAAATTGCCTATTAAATATTCAAGGGAAATAAGAAAATCTTATTCCAAGTTAAATAAGTTTATCGAATCTAATCATTTTCTCAATAAAATAAAAAAAAGCAAGCCAAAGAAAGATAGTTTTCTATCAAAAGAGGACCTAGAAAAAATAGAGTCATGTAAGCTGCACTGGGAAAAAGACTTTCTCAAGAGAGATAAGCTGACTCAAGAAGAATACATGAAAAATTTTATCATAGAATTTGCCTTCAATACCGCATCCATAGAAGGAAATACAATAACACTGAAGCAGGCGCATAGATTATTAGCTGAACAACAAACTCCAAGTGGCAAAACATTAAGGGAAATTTATGATTTACAAAACACTGAGACGGTTTTTTTTGAAATTTTAGGGTCTAAAGAAGAAATAAGTCATGACTTTATTATTGCTATACACAAAAATCTGTTAAAAAATATGGATATAAGAACAGGATACAGAACTGGAAATGTTAAAGTATTTAGATCTAGGTTTGAGGCAAGCCCCTATCAGTACATAAAGGCAGACATGGATATCCTGCTGGCATGGTATAAAAAAAATAGAAAAAGATTACACCCTTTAGTTTTAGGAACTGTATTTCACCAGAAGTTTGAGAAAATTCATCCTTTTTTCGATGGAAATGGGAGGACAGGAAGGATATTGTTGAATCATATATTGCTTAAAGAATCTTATCCTCCTCTGATTTATCGTAGAAAAAACAGGGCAGAATATCTCAACAGCTTAAGTAAAGCAGACAAATGCAATTTAGACAAATTAGATTTAAATCATTATAAAGACCTAATAGAATTTAGCTCTTATGAATTTTATGAGAATTATTGGAATTTATTTCTTTAGCCGATCTTACATTTTTATCTGCCTTCAAACCAAAAAATACAAAATAACCAGCGGCAACAAACATCCCATATTATGGCTTCTTTTGACATTCAATAAAGCCGGCATCATCTCAATAGAATTAATAAACAATCATTCCTTATCTTCTTTTCCCCAGTTATCCATTATTTCCCTTATTTGTTTCTTTAGCTTGGGGATATCCTTTTTAACAATATCAAATATGAACTCCAGATCAACTCCGAAATAATGATGGACCATCTTATCTCTTGTGCCGGCAATCTCCTTCCATGGAACTGCAGTGTATTTACTGGTAAAATTAAGCGGTAGATTTTTTACAGCTTCGCCGATAACCTCTATTTGTCGAATAACCGCACTTTGAATTAATTCATCTTTCAAGAATTTGGATTTGGTGATGCCTTTCATAAAGGATTCAATTCTTCCAATGCATTCCATAATATGCTTGAGATACACAAGTTCATCCTTCATAGGATTCTTACCTCATCATCTAAGATTCTCTTCTTTAATAAATGGTGGACTGAATTGTAAGTTAGTAAATCAACATCTCTTTGCAATTTACTTTTGAGTTCATTTTCAAGCCTGACTAGATCAAAAAAACCCTTCCCTTTCTTGAATTGTACAAGAATGTCAATATCACTTCTTCTTTTTGCCTCTCCTCTTGCATATGATCCAAAGATTCCAGCTTTCACTACACCATTTTTTTTTAGAATTTTTACCAGGGTAGGTTCTAATTTTTTAATCTGCATATCCATCTTAAGATTGAATCTCTTATGTATATTTAAATAATTTTCTACCTTATCAAACCAAAAAATACAATATAACAGGCAGCAGCAGGCATCCCATATTATGGCTCCTTTTGACATTCAATAAAGCTGGCATCATCCCAATAAATATAGAAACAATCAAAACCAAAAAACCCATAACTCCAGTCAACAAAAAAACAAGAACAGAGATTAGGCTAATTACCCCAAAAACAAGAAATCTGTAATTTACCTTGCTTATAAGCTTAGAAAATACTTTCCCAATACTCAAAGCTAAAAAAGCAGCAACACACCCGGCAACCAAAGCAGATAAAATAAATATCATCAGTTCAGGATAGCTTATTTTGCTGGTCATATCCATCACAGCAACTATTGCCCCATTCCTGGCCTTTTCCAAAGCATAAAAAGTTGCCATAGAAAAAGCAAAATTGACAGTATTGATTCCACCCACCAGAATCAGGAAAGCATGCATTCCAATACTTCTTCCAACTAACACCATCCCGATTATCGAAGCCTGAGCAGCCCCTAAGCCCGGAAACAACCCTGTCAAGCTTCCAGAAAAAACTCCAGCGATAATAGCTTTCAAAGTTTTAACTTTCCCAACTTTCACAGTTGATGTTATCTCCTGTTTTGGAATAATAACCTTCTCGCCTAAAGACAATAATAAAGTGCTTATTCCAAATAATCCGGAGAGCATTGGAAATAAAGGCTGCTTCAAATTAGGCATATTAATGACCAGCAACCCAAGCATTCCAGCCTGAAAAAATATATACATCCCAATAAACTTCTTTTTCACACCTTTCTCCATCAATATCATAGCAATCACAACCGCCAATAATATGTAGCCCATATATGGCTGAATGCTGGAATAAATCAAAGGCAAAAAAGGAACTAAAATAGGAATCAGCATTAATGTAACTAAAAGGCAAAAAAAGCTCCCGATAACAGTCAGCTTAACAGCCTCATAACCTTTTCCTTCTAAAAGCATCTTATGTCCTGGCAGAACAGAAAGAACCATATCAGGATCAGGCGCCCCTAAAAATATGGATGGAATACTATCTAGAAAAGTATGTGTCAAAGCCAGGGAAATAATAAACACAGCCAACACAATAGGAGAAGTATAAACTAAAAGTGCAGGAGAAACACTAATCAATAATATAGAAACCAAATTTACATGTATTCCCGGAATCAAGCCTGTTATTATTCCAAAAAAGCATCCAAGAATTATTGCAGCAACAATCTCTATTATCAATCAATCACCCTAATTCTATGCGCAATTATCTCCATCTTATTATTATACTCTTCACCCTTGCCTATAATCTCAACATTATCTCCATTTCTCAGGGCAATATCATCAAATACAACAACATCCATATAGCTGGGATGCACCAAAGAAATAAAAGTCACATTCCCGGAATTCCTAAAATCAACTATCTGTCCCTCTACTTTAATCATATCCTCGATTCTTTCCTCATTTATCTTCTCAATAGTCTTTTCACTATAATCTAAATTCTCAGAAAGAAAAAACAGAGCCAATAATCCAAACAAAGCTCCAACAAAAGCTGTCAATAGAATAATTTTTTCATTCATTTTTTGCTTTGTAGCAGTTCTCTAATTTCTCTATAACCATGATAGCCTTCTTCGAATACTTTTATTGCTTCAGGGGTAAGTACTTTCATTTCATCTATCCATTCCCTGATTATTACTGGTTTTATCTCTCCTCTTCTTATTAGGTCTCTTGCCTGTCCTTTTGTTTTAGCCCCCAATCCTTTTAGATATTTGTACATTCCAATGATATATTCTCTATCTTCAGAGGAAACATATTCAGGATCAGTTATATATGCATAGACATTATCCGAATCTGAGAGCTTATCATACTCCTTCTCATAATTCCTGCTTATATCAGCCATAATTTTTAATGTATCTATATGATAATCTATATCCATATTTTCTTTATTTAGCCATATGATATCGGCCATTCTCTTTCTTGAAATAAGTTCGTCATGTAGCTTATTTGTTGTTTCTTCAATACTATTCATTTACTACCCCCTACCTCGAGAATCAATTTCCATTTAAAAACCCTGTCATCACAACATTTAAAAACACTCTACTCTCTCTAAAAAACCATGCCTTTGGAATATAAGACAACAGCAGACATAAAAGTATCTAAGAAAATAGTAGACCAGGTTATAGGGCAGGAAGCAGCTGTAAAGATCATAAAAAAAGCTGCTTTGCAGAGGAGGCATGTCTTTCTTATTGGTGCGCCAGGCACAGGAAAATCAATGCTTGGCTTTGCTTTAGCAGAATTATTGCCAAAAGAAAAACTAGTTGATATTCTCTCATTTTTTAATCCAAATGATGAAAATGCCCCTTTAATCAGGACTGTTCCTGCAGGACAAGGAAGGAAAATCATAGCCCAATCAAAGATGCAGGGCATGAATGGCAGCAAGAACCTAACTATTTTATTCCTTATCTTTGGTTTATTCGCAACATTAGCTCCTTATTTCATGTGGCGTGCCAATGTGTTTAATCTTGGTGAGACAGCTAATGCAATAATCTTTGCCTCTTCTATGATTACTGCCATGTTTCTTGTGATTGGAATTATTATGTCTATCAGATTAGGGAACAGGTTAGGTGGACATTCCTCAAGAGCTCCAAAAATAATCGTAGAAAATTTCCAGAAGAAACAAGCACCATTTTTTGATGCGACTGGAACTCACGCAGGCGCTCTTTTAGGAGATGTACTTCATGACCCATTCCAAAGTGGGGGATTAGGAACTCCAGCACATGAAAGAGTAGTTGCCGGCATGATTCATAAAGCAAACAAAGGAGTTCTATTTGTAGATGAGATAGCTACTTTAGACAGGACAACTCAGCAGGAATTGCTCTCAGCTCTCCAGGAAAGAAAATTCTCAATAACAGGCCAGTCAGAGCGTTCAGCAGGAGCTATGGTAAGGACCGAACCAGTTCCTTGCGACTTTGTTCTTCTGGCAGCCGGCAACCTGGAGACAGTAAAGAATATGCATCCTGCTCTAAGATCCAGGATAAGGGGCTATGGTTACGAAGTCTTTATGGATGAGACAATAAAAGATACTCCTGAAAACAGGGAGAAGATGGTTGTCTTTATTGCGCAGGAAGTTAATAAGGATAAGAGAATTCCTCATTTTGATAAGGATGCTATAGAAGAGATAATCAAAGAAGCACAGAGAAAAGCAAATAGGAAAGGACATCTCACATTAAGACTAAGAGATCTAGGCGGACTTATAAGGGCTGCTGGAGATATTGCAAAAGAAGAAGATGCTAAATTAGTTACAAAAAAGCATGTTACTATGGCAAAACAAAGTGCCCGTCCATTGGAGAAGCAGATAGCTGATAAATATATCGAAAGAAAAAAAGAATATGCAGTCATTGTCACAGAAGGAAAAAAGATTGGCAGAGTAAATGGGATGGCAGTCATAGGGGGAGAAGATTCTTTCTCTGGTATAATCCTGCCAATAGAAGCACAAGTTACAGCAGGCGGCAAAAAAGCTGATTTTGTTGCAACAGGCAAGCTTGGCGATATAGCTAAAGAAGCTGTTAAGAATGTCTCTGCAATCATCATGCGATACTTTGGAGAAGATATCAAAGAAACATATGATATTTATGTCCAGTTTTTACAGACTTATGAAGGAGTAGAAGGGGATTCAGCATCTATCGCAATAGCTGTAGCAATAATCTCTTCATTCAAAAACATTCCAGTAAGGCAGGACACATCAATGACAGGATCTTTATCTGTAAGGGGTGAAGTATTGCCTGTAGGGGGAGTTTCATCAAAAGTCGAAGCAGCAATAGAAGCAGGCATGAAACAAGTAATAGTTCCAAAATCAAATATGCAGGACATAATAATCAATCCTGACAAGTTAAAGAAAGTAAAAATAATCCCAGTAGAAACAATAGAAGATGTCCTTAAAATAACTCTTGACTGGAATGGAAAGAAAGACGTTCTGAAGAAAATAGTAGGAAAATAAAAAAATCATCTCTTGCTTTTCATCTTTCTTGGATTTATCGTCTTTGTAGGTAGATTCCTATTAAATCTAAGAAATCTGTCAATTATATCTTCATCTGTTCTCTTCTGCTTCACTTGATCATCATTGAGATCAGGCATTGAAACATCCAATGTTCCTGGCTTATCCTTCTTGAATTTTGCATATTTCTCTTTCTTTGCACTGACTTTCTTAACTTTCTTTTTTTTGCTTTTCTTGCTCATAATAATCACACCTATTTGTTATTGGATTAAACTCTTATTTATAAAAGCTTCTTTTCAGAATATAGTCCTTCTTTTTTTAAATATTTTTCTAACTACTCACCTATAATGCTTTTCTAGAGCTAAGGTAATGCTGCCTTCTAAAAACTTCAAAATGATCCATTTTTCTTTGCGAAATTTCCCGGCACTCTTTTTTTTACTTTGTTCTTTGGTTTATCTTTCACAATATCAGTAAGGTAGAAATCTCCTTTCATATATGTAAACTCTATTCTTGCTGTGTTTGAAGGCAATAATGATCTTACTGCTTCCCATTGTTCATTATTTAAGCTATTGCCCTTATAATCCAGATAATTGTCAGCTTTGACATCAGGATGTTCTTTAAGATACTCTCTATTTAATGCCCTCATCGTTAAACTTCTGGAAAAATCCATAAATCCAATACGTTTCTCTAAATCTCCTCTGTTTTCATAATCTGCAATCATAACATTCGGATGGCGGAACACATAAACTCCCTTTTTTTTCTTTATCAAACACAGTTCAGAATATTTACTACCAAATGTCTCAAATTCAAATCTATTTCCGAAAGCTTCATCAAGATTATCAATGTCAACATACCAGACGCTTTTAGTTAAATAATTGAATAAATTAAAAAAATATATTTCAAAGTCTCTTTTAAAAGAATCCAAAGGAGTACTGGTCTTATATGCTTTTTCCGTAGGCAAATAAATCAATTCTTTTTTCATATCGTGTGAGATTATCCATCCATTTAAAAACACTATCCCAAAACCCTTAAAAACATCCGCTTCCTACATTCCACCATGAAAGGTTTCGTCATCTACCCCACTTACAGGATCATTAATAGCAAGGCACAAGTCATGCTCTTTGGCAAATTAGAAAACGGCGAAAGCTTCGTAACAATATCTGACTTCAGGCCATATTTCTGGATAAAAAAGGAAGACAGGAAGAAAGCAGAAGATGTTCTAAAACAACTAAAAACAGAGAACATCAGGATAGCTGACTCAGATTCCAGAAACTTTGATGACGAGAAAGTTTCAAAAGTCATACTCTCTATTCCAAAAGAAGTCCCATTGCTAAAGAAGGAATTCCTTGACAAAGCTATTGTATGCTATGAAGCAGATATAAGGTTTTCATATAGGTTTATGATAGACAATAAAGTTAAAGCATGCATGCAGATACAAGGCAGGCATAGAAAACCAAACGAGCAAGAGGGTTTTTTTGTAGATAGGATTTATGAAAATCCAGAATTGAATCCAGCAGAATTCTGGCCGGAATTGGATGCATTATCGATAGACATTGAAACAAACCCAAAAGCAACTAAAATATTCTCTATCTCTCTCTACTCTGATAAGATAAAGAAAGTACTTCTTCTGAAAAAACAAGGCAGCTTCAAAAATGCAGAATGCTTTGATACAGAAAAGGAACTCTTAGAATCTTTTAAGCGCTTCATAATTCAGCTGGATCCTGATATCATAGTTGGCTGGAACCTTATTGACTTTGATTTTATGGTTTTAAGGGAAAGATTCAGGCAAAATAAAATTCCTTTTATCTTGGGAAGAACAAATAGGGAATGCACCCTCAGGCTCACAGATTCATTCTTCACTGACTCTTCAGCGAATTTCTCAGGCCGGGCAATAATAGATGGAATTCATCTTATGAAAGTCTCATTTCTAAGGCTGGATGATTATAAGCTGAATACTGCAGCAAAGAATATTTTAGGAGAGGAAAAACTCCTTACATCCGGGAACAAAGTAAAAGAAATAGAGGAATTATATGAAAATGATCCTCAAAAACTGGTCGATTACAATCTTAAGGATTCACAGCTTGTTTTCGATATCCTTAGAAAATCCAAGGTTCTTGATCTCTCAATAAAAAGAAGCCTGCTTACAGGCATGCAATTAGACAGAGTAAATGCAAGCATCGCTTCTTTAGACTCTTTATATCTAAGAGAACTTAAAGAAAGAAAGCTTATTGCTCCTACAGCCTTTGTAAATGAAAGCTCAGAAAGGATAAAAGGCGGCTTTGTCATGCAGTCAAAGCCAGGAATCTATAAAGGGATTATTGTTCTTGATTTCAAGAGCCTGTATCCAAGCATCATAAGGACATTTAATATTGACCCATACAGTTTTGTTCCGCATGAGAAATACATAAATCTAAAAGAAAATGAAAAAACAGAACTAATTGAATCACCAAACCAGGCGCATTTCAAGAACCAGGAAGGAATCCTGCCAATAATAATTCAGCATCTATGGAAACAGAGAGATTTAGCAAAGAAACAAAAAGATAAGCTTGCAAACCAGGCAATCAAGATTCTTATGAATTCCTTTTTCGGGGTCTTGGCAAACCCAACATGCAGATTCTATTCTCTGGAAATGGCAAACGGCATTACACATTTCGGTCAGTTCCTCAATAAATTAACAGCAAAAAAGATTGAAGAGAAAGGCTATGAAGTCATATATGGAGACACTGATTCAATATTTGTAGATTCAGGTACAGATGATATAAAAAAAGCAGAAAAGATAGGAATAGAATTACAGGACTACATCAACGATTTCTATAACAAATACATAAAAGAAAACTACAAAAGAGAATCATTTTTAGAACTAGAGTTCGAGAAAGCATTCAAAAAGTTCCTCATGCCTAAAGTAAGAGGCTCTAATAAGGGGGCAAAGAAAAGATATGCCGGCATAATAGAAAAAGAAGGCAAAGAAAATCTGGTTATTGTGGGCCTTGAAGTTAAAAGAAGAGACTGGACAGCTGTTTCAAAAAAATTCCAGCTTGAATTGCTCGATTATATTTTCCATGACAAGCCCCTAGAATCATATATCAGGAACTTTGTAAAAGAATTAAGAGCAGGAAACATGGATAAACTATTAATCTACAAGAAAGCAATAAGAAAAGGGGTGTCAGAATACATAAAAACAACCCCTCCCCATATCAAGGCCGCAAGAAAACTTGGCAGAGAACTCCCCGGAATAATTGAATATGTCTTGACTGTTAACGGCCCCGAACCAATTCAGAAAAACCCATCAAAAATAGACTATGAGCATTACATAGAAAAGCAGATTAAGCCGATTGCAGATTCTATCCTATCATTCCAGGACAAAAGCTTTGATGAGCTTATCTCAAAGCACAAGCAGACATCTTTGGCAAGTTTTGGGTAAGTTTTTTATACTCTTTTTTCATCTTCTTCTTTATGAAAAAGCTATTTGCCCTTTTAACAGCATTTTTTCTAATCTTTCCATTCTGCTATTCATTAGAATACTACATAGATGAAAAAATCACAATCTTAGAAAACGGCGACACAAATATTCAAGGAACAACAAATGTTGATTTCCTTAAAGATGTTCATCCTATAAATGAAAACATTGATGGCATAACATCTGAATTGACAGAAAAGAAAGGCAGGTATTGGCTTTTTTCTTATAATTCAGGGAACATATCAGCCTCTTTCATAGAAGTAAGATTACCTAAAGGAGCTATAATAAACCACATTAAAAGCCCCCTATCTGTCAATCTCGCATCCAAGGATGACACAATAACAGCAACCTTTTTTGGAGAAAATAAAAACTCAAACATAAAGATACAATATTCTTTAGCCAACGGTTCCAGCAATGATATCCCTATAGCTTTCTGGACTTTTATCATCTTGATTATCATAATAGCAATTACTCTATTTATCTTGCTTGGAAAAAAGAAAGAGTTAAACCTTGATGAGAAAAAACTCTTAGCAATCAAGCCAACATTAAATGAAACACAGGTAAAAATAATAGATGCATTGCTGGAAAAAAAAGGCCAGGCTTCCCAAACAGCAATACAATATATGACAAATATTCCTAAAGCCTCCTTATCAAGAAACATTGAATTGCTGGCTCAAAAAGAGCTAATCCAGAAATTCTATAATGGAACAAGCAATTATATTAAGATACATCCATCTTTAAGAAAATAATTTCTCACTTCTAAATTAAAACAAATATTAATATACTAGTATACACAAAGCTATATCTAATATCAGGTTCCATGAGGTTCCAATATGCATTTATATACTGTTTCAACCTAATAATATGCGGGCATAGCTAAGAAATATGCCCGGAGGAAATTAATATGAAAAAAATGATGTCAATTTTAATTGGTTTGTTGCTAGTGCTTTCAGTTTTCGCAACAGCAGAAACAGATACAGGCGCAAATGTGGATGAAACAGAACAACCAGAAGCTGTACTTCTTGCGAATGAAGATACAGCTGAAGAAGAAACAACTGCTTCTACAGAAGAAGTAGATGAAGAAGATGAAGGGGAAACAGAAGACGAAGAAGATGATATCGAAGAAATAGAAGAAGAATATGAAGAAAGTGAAACAGGAGATGAAATAATCGATGAGATTGAAGATGAAGAAGAGACAGATGGGGAAATTGAAGAAGAGCTTGAAATAAATGAAGAAGAATCAGCAGAAATCAGGGAAGCAATAGAAAATATCGGCCTAAGGCAGTATATCCTTAACAGGCAGCTAAAGCAGCGTGTCTTTGTTGCGACAATCCATGGTGAAGCTATTATATTATATCTACAGGGAAAAGAGTACGATACAACCGAATTAGAAGGCATCAATGATGAGCTAAAGGAGATATACAAAGCAATTGATCCTAAGACAATGACTAAAGAAGAGTTCAACGAAACTGTAGGAGAAGTAAAAGAACTTGTTCAGGAATTCAAAGATGCTGTGGATGAGTTAGTTCCAGAAGAAGAAAAAGATGCAATCAGAAACAGAATTGCAGCTTATGTGAGAACTCATCAAAAACAGATTGACCTATTGCTGAAGAAAGAGTGGAAAGCAAGAATGCTCAATAACAGGAAGCAATTAAGAGACTCTTTGAAAGCTGTTAAAGAAGATGCTAAGCAGCTTAGGATGGATGGCAGAAAACTTCTTGATGCAGCAAAAAGACTTAGAAATCTCAAAGCAATAAAAAATAGATACAAAAATGGTACCATTGATGCTACAGAGATAAAACAGAAATGGCAGGAAGAAACTAAGCTATATGGGCTGGCTAGGGCAGCTTCAGTTGTAAAGAATGAAAGAGCACTCTTAGCTATAGGTGCTGCAAGGATTAGAAAAGCCATAAAAGAAGCAGATGAAGATGACGAAGACACAACAGAACTGGAAAACAGATTAGCTGAGATAAACGCGCAAATTAAAGATTTTATTCCAGGAAAAGTTACTAGCAAAGAAGCTGGAGCAAAAGCCGCAGTCATAAAATCCCGGCTTGTCAACCTGGAGAAGAACGAAAGATTGACAAATAGGATACAGGCAGCCAGGGCAAATGTTGCTCCTAGAGCAGCAGCAAAGCAAATCCAGAATGCTAGAGTAAGCAGCGCCATTGCAAGAAGGGGAGCTGCAGCTTCAGCTAACACAGGAGCATCAGAAGGTGATGAAGAATGAAAATATCAACATTAATAATTGGATTTATTTTGGTATCTTCAATATTTTTGACAGCATGCCAGCAGACAACAACACAAGATGAGATAACACAACCAAGAATAACAGAAACCCCGGAAGAGGAAGCTGTAGCTGAAGATGTTGAACTTATAGCCGAAGACGAAGTTGATATTGGTGAAATGATATAATTTAATTTTTTATTTCTTTTTTACTATTTTCTAATAGATAATTATATAAGAGGGCATATTTTTTCTGTTACTTATGCCGATTAATGAAAGTTTAAATAATGGTCATAAATATCAAGTGAATAGTAGGAGACTTGATATAGATGGAAAATTATATGAGAGTTTTGCATTAGATATTTTTGGAAAAAGAGGTCTGAAAGGATTAGCTGTCCCTCTTAAAAATGAAAAAGAATTTCGCGTTATCTCTACAGACGACATAAGTGCTTTATATGAATTGACTGGTGAGATCATTAAGGATATTCAATCCGAATTATGTAATAAATATGGAAAGTATGTCAAACATAAACAATCAAGTGCGCAAGTTTATTGGACTGGTTTAAGAGAAAGAAAACTTCATATTGAAGGTGAAGCAGTTCTATTTGATGAAAGACAACCATCAAATATCTCTAAAATATTTGTTTATGATAAAGAAAATAACTTCTTTTTACCAACTATCTATGGGGGGATGTATCCTATCTTGCCTAACTTCGCAGATACTCCTCAAGATTTTGGAAAAATTGCTTGGCTCATGAACAATGCTTTTTGGCATGATGAGTCTATTTTTATCAATTTAGAGAAAGCAAAACCTATTCTTGCAGCGGACTATCAAAAAGATGGGGAAACTGAATTGAATGTTTTCAATAGTGTTTCTTATAGTGAGCTTCACAAGAAGAGTGCTAAGGAAGATATTCGTGAAGAATTTGCTGAAGCTATTAGCCATGCTAGAGAAGAATTGCACCGACAATCTATAAAGAAACTAGAAGAAATAACTGCCGACCTAATCTGTATTGCAAGCGGATTAAAAGGTGACAGTACAAAGGCGGTTATGAAAATTGAGACTTTTCACCTTGCTTGATTACAGAGAAACTGCATGCAAGTTTTACTTAAAAAAGCTTAAGGAAATTGTAAAGCCTATAACCGCACGAGAATTAGCATCCAAACTCAATAAGGATAAAAGAATTGTAAATCATTATTTAACAAAATTAATGAAAAAGGATTTAATCAAAGTTGATAAATCAAAGGTTGCTTACTTATATTCGTTTAAGTAATCAACGCCAAGTCACTTCTACATCATCTGTACGCTCGTATGGATCGATTATCGCATCCTTTATTTCTGTTCGGATACCTGACTTAAACATAATCAACCCCAACCAGCCGATTTGGGCTCCATTATCCACATTAAATTGATTCTCAAGAACATAACATTTTGCATCTCTCTCAGAACACATCTTCTTGCACATATCCTGCAGTCTGGTGTTGCAGGCAACCCCCCCGCCTAATAACAATTCATCTTTCTCGCAATGAGCCATCGCTCTCTCACTAGCCTCAACAAGCATCGCAAACACAGTTTCCTGTAAAGAATAACATAGATCTTCTTTAGAATATTTTCCTGATTTGAGCTTCTGCTTCAAATTAGTCAATATCCCCCCAAAGCTGGTATCCATCCCTTTTACAACATAAGGCAGTTCAACATAATTCCTGCCTCTTGAAGCAAGCTCAGCAACCTTAGGCCCCCCAGGAAACCCTAATCCAAGCTCGCGAGCAAATGTATCCAGGAAATTTCCCAAACCCCCATCTAAAGTCTCTCCAAAGATCCTGTATTTGCCGCCATCATAAGCAATTATCTGCGTATTTGCTCCTGAAACATAAAGCAGGACAGGATCCTTTGCATTAGTCAGCATCCTTCCTATCTCAAGATGAGCAATACAATGATTCACTCCAATTAATGGCTTGCCGGTAAGCACTGCTAAAGTTCTTGCCACTATTGCCCCAATCCTCAAAGTATGCCCAATACCAGGAGACTGAGAAAAAGCTATTAGGTCAATATCATTAAACGAGAGCTTAGCATCTTCCAATGCCTTTTTTATAACAGAATCAAAGCATTCCACATGATGCTCTGCAGCTTTAGCAGGAATAATACCTCCAGTTTTAGTTGTATAACTATCCTTTACATTAGCTAAGACCTTTTTCTTATCTGTGACTATGCCTATACCAAAAGTATGGGCTGTGCTTTCTATAGCAAGACATATCATAATATAAAGAATAATTTTATTTTATTTATAAAACTGTAGCTTTTTCGGGAGTTTTTATCTTCAAATAGTAACATTTTTAAAAAAATACTTTTTGACAATAAATTGTAATGAAAAGACATAAAATTGTAGGAGATCATTTGAAGAAATATCAAGTTACTGAAAATATAGGGGATCTTTTAGATCGACTCTCTTTTCAACAGCGAGCAACACAACTTCCTGACTGGAAGCTACATACAAAAACAAATGGAGATAAAGAGTTTGTAGGAATTTATAACTGTAATGAATTCTTAGTTCATGGAAGATATTCTAAAATTGAAATACCCCAAAGAGATTTAGAGACCATGACTAAATATCGTTTAGAAGAGAATTGGATTTCGAAAGAAATTCGGGATAGGAGTATGAGGTTTCCATTGTATCTGTGTGTTGGAGCATTGGGGATTGTGGCCTTGAAACCAGAGGTATCAGAATTAGTTGCAGTGACACTTGCAGCAGGGATACTCATAGTCTACCCAGTTGGTGTAGGTATAAGTGGGGCTATACTAAACAGATATGCTGGTTCAAAACTATCTAAAGAAGCAGAACAATATAATTATGGTAGACGTGCGGAAGAGAGGTTAAGATTAGAGAATACTTTTAATAGAATCCTAGCTAACGAAATAGGAAAGAAGAATTTCTTGAAACTTAACGGATATGAGATATAATTTGCTTGCTGACCTCGATTGAATATAATTCCCGTTATATTTGTCGGAGCGAAGCGGAGACCGAGGGGCACTATTTCTATCTTTTGAATATAACTTCTTTATCTACTCTTTTAGTTTTAACAATGTGATAAGGTTGTGTTAATGCATCGGTCACACCAGAAAGGGGAGAAGGAGATGTTTCCTTAACAAACACTTCTACAGAATTCTCTTTCTCATTGATTCTGGCAATTTTTATACTATAACCACCTGAAGAATGACCACCTTGAAATACAGCAATAATCATTTCATCATTGAAGTTTATGTGATTTTTGAGTAATTTTTTGGGGCGTTTTATCAAATGAACGAAGTGATACTTCAATAATAAGAATAAAATGCGAGAAAACTTACTTAAGATTAGAATTTTTCCATGATATTTTGAATTGATTTCTATAAGAATTAAATGATTGGGCATTCTAAAAATATTAGGGCAATTTCTTTTATCGAGCACATAAGTACCTTTATTTCAAACAATCAAGGGGGCACTTTTATACATAATAGCCTACAAAAAAACAGTTATCTCTTTTCAAAGACAATCATGTAATTATTCTAAAATAGTAAATTTTAAATATTAAACTCTAAATTTAATTACCTGAATTTGCCGTAGTT
>JAGLMD010000101.1 GCA_023140175.1 Nanobdellota archaeon
CATTTTAGCCATTAGTTTTTATAAAATAACCATAAGCTGATTGAAGGTATTTTGGGGTGTTTCGGAGTCTTCAAAACCATAACTAAATTTTCAAGAATTAGTTTCTAATTCCGGCTAGTCTTTTTAGATATTTGTGGAAGAGATGTCTAAACGGTTACGCTAACGCTTCACCCAAATTTTTGCTAATAGAGGATAAGGGGCTCAAAAAGATTTTAAGTTAACCTTTAATGAATGAAACTATTTTATTATAAACTTCAGGGGCATTTGACGGCGACACGAATGATGTATGTAAACTATTTGTTAAAGAATATTCCTCAGAAAAGTCTTCATAATAGTAATTTTCAGCACCATTTAATTTTACACTTAATGCACAGATAACATTATCCCAATATCCTTTATCAGGACATGAATTTTCTAATTCATTTTTTCCTATAATAGTTAAATAATCGATATCACCAGGAGTCTCATCGCCATTATTTAGATTGGTTAAGAAAGTACTACCCGCTTGCATATCTTGACATTCTGGTGTTGGCTCACGACCTGCTAAAAAAGTACCACAACCAAAAGAAACAAGCCCGTGAGTTCCATGGTTTGGTGTTCCAATGGTTACTAACTTATCAACAGAATTTAATCCTCCATAATATTTAATGTATGCTCTACTAACTAAACCCCCCATGCTATGTGCAATAATGATTACTTTATTCTTTCCTGTATTGTGTTTTGTGACTTCCACAACATCTCTTAATCTTTGAGCATACACTTTAATTTGCTGATTATCATCTGGACCAACAATATCTCCTAACTTGTCATATCTATTTGAATAATAAGTAGTTATAACTGAAATTTTCTCTCCTGACCAAATTCCTTTAGATAATATCGATGGATAATCAGATGGAAGAATTAATCCCTTACTTTTGTAACCCTCATTTTCTAATCTTGCTTGAAATTCTTCTAATTTAGTAGGACTATACCCTTCAACTTCACTTGGGCTGTGTCCATGTACAAAAATAACAGGAAAATCTTTGTTAGCATCCACTAATTGAATGATGTACTTTTCTTTGCAGTCATTTGGGCAAGTAATGGGTGTTTCTCCTGAATCACATCTACCATTTCCACAAGTAACTAATTCACAATGTTTACTTTTCTGATTACATTGTTCATTAATTCCGCATCTACAGTCATTAGGTGAGGTTACGCAGTTTTCTCCTTTTTGTGGCTCGCATATTCCATTCTCACATTGGGAAAATGAACAATCTTTATTACAGCCCAGATCACATTCACCTGCGTTACACACTCCATCACCACAATATGCAGAAGCTTTACATTGTCCACAATCTTTAAAACATGAGCTACAGCTTTCTGAATTTTGACAGTAACCATCTCCACACCATTCACAATCATCATAACAAGTTCCAATTTCTTCCTGTTGACATTTTCCGTCACCGCACCATATACAGTCTTTCTTGCAGATATAAATTTCATCCATCGTACATTTATTATTTCCACAAAATTCAATATTTAACATTAACATAGTTCCTCGTTTTATGCTTCCAAAAACATTTTCAGAATCAGTTGGTTGGCTAAATGCAATCACTTCTAAAATTGTTATAATGAAGAGGATTATTGCCAAAATCAATATTACTTTCTTAGGCAAAGCTCCGTTTTTGATTAGTTTAGAACCACAAAACTTACAAAAAGCCCTTTTTTTATTTTCTTTTCCACATTCCTTGCAATATACCATCTTACTTATTTTTATTGCCACAATGTGGACAGAATTTTGATTCCCCGTCTAATTTTTTCTTACATTTAGAACAACGGTTACTTTTTGATTCTTTTTTATGAGCCTTCTCCTTTGAAGATTCAACTTTTATGAATTTAAACTTTTTATTTAGCAACCAAACAACAAGGATTAAGATTACAATGATTACTGCTCTACTTATAATCAAAGTAGGTTTTTTTAGGAACTCTTGCCCGAATATGTTAATAGTATCCTGACTTTTCTTGGTACTTGTTTGTTTAGGGGGGTTAGTTTTAGTATCAGTATTTCTTTGCATTTCTTCTTGTTTAGTAGCCTTTTTACACTCACCACAATCTACAGAACAAGAAGAACAGCTTTCACTACTTTGGCAAGTACCATCTCCACACCAATCACAATCTGCTTTACACACTCCTTGCTCACTGGCTTCACAAACGCCATTGCCACAGTAAGTTTCACATATACCGATAGAACTGCATCTTTTATTTGCACCACAAGCACAGTCAGAAGCCGAGTTTTTACAACTTTCGCCCTCATTGCTATCGCAGTAATTATCTCCTTTAATATATGACAAGTGGCTACAAATATTATGTACACAATAATTGCCTTCACACTCATTTGTGAATACACAAGATAAGCCATCGCATTTACCTACATCATCCGGACAGCTGCTACAAGTCTCATATTGTTTCTCAACTTTATCATTGCCACAAAATGTCGCACAACCATTATCATCCGCTCCACGATTGCTATTTGGTTTACATTCCTTATCAGAAGAACAGGAACAAGCCGAGTCTCTCTTGTAACTTAGATAATTATCACATCTTTCTCTTTCTGTAGTACATAGACCATCTCCTGCATGAAGATATGAAAAAGAGAATGGACCATTAGGATTAGATTCTGTGCCTTCTGTCCAACAATCAAAACCAGTAATTCTTTTACAGGTAACTGTTAAAGAATATGATGCCATACCATTATTCCCCTGTGCTAATACATTAAAATTAAATGATTTTGTTCCTCCATCATGTGGTACTTTAAGTCCTTCTCCATGAGTATTACCTAAATCAGTTGTCCAATCACAAGTGATGTCGCATATTCCAGCATTATTGGTGATAGTAGCACTGAAAACATTACCTGTATAATCTCCTTCGTAAGTATTAACTTTAGATGGAGAGGTGACTTGAACATTATATTCCAGTGCAAGTACAGAAAATGAACTAATAAAAAGCATTATAGCAAGTAATATTATTTTTTTCATAACCACCACCTTTATTAATCAAATGCCTCATTTCTTTAAAAATTTAGCGGAGAACTTGTGCCTTCTGTAAAAATTCAATTTCCCCTTTCTCCAGTTATAACAAATCTTTATATAAATAACAGCAAAATATACTAATATGATAGGTGATAAGGCTGGAATTAGAAAGCCAAACTTTTTTGAACAAGTGCTTTTGGTAATGGGTGTATTGGTTATTGCTGCAGGGTATTTCTTTGCGCATCTTATGATTGTGAAGCATGGGCTGGATAGTTTTGAAGCAAGTATTTCGTTTTTGGTATGGTTCGGGCTTGTAATACTGATAATATTGACTGCTGTGAGTGAGAACTCTAAAGAGGAACTTAAGATAATAATCAAGCAGCAGAATGATGAGATGAGGCTTCTCAGAGAGGATTTGAGAAGAAAGAGATAGACTATCTCCTTATCAAGCTGAATCTTTTATTAAATAATTCTTGTATATTATCTGAGAAGAGCATTCCCAGGAAAAATAGATATCCTAGTGCGAAGATTAATAAGCCCACAAATAAGGGTTTGTCTTCAATAGGAGACAGCATCTCTCCCGGCGCAATTTCTACCTGCCAGGATACTCTTAGATAAGTAAGCAGAGAAACACTGACAAAAAGAGGGAGCATGAGCAAAGCTATTATCATTATTTTTTTACTTTTTGACATTGAATCAAGATTCATATCAGCAAACACCTATCCTTTCAACTTCTGCTCTGCTTTCTACGCACAGCTCATTATCTACTTGGGGAATGAGCCTTATTTTTAAGATTTTTGAAATATCACCCATAGATTCCGGGAAAGTTACTTGTTTAAATTCTCCAGGCAGGATATTGACTTCAGAATCCCCTGTTAATACAGAATCAGATGTGAGGACAACCAACCTTATGCTGTCTATAGCAATATTTCCATTATTTTCAAGAAATGATTTTATCTTATTTCCTTCCAGACAAATTTGTCTTGAGTTATTGATGGTTGTTATTGATAACTCTGCATTTTTGCAGGATAAATCAGTTTTTTGCAGATTAGAGTTGCCCCATGACATAACTAATGTGCCTAAACCGATAGCAAATATAATAAGAAAGAATGTGCTTATCAGGGGAGTTATCGCTTTCTTATTCATTTTTTAGCTGTTTTAGAAAATTATCAATCTTTTTTTCTTCTTTATTGACTGTGAGCATATAAGGGAGAGTGCCTAATATCAGTATGACTATGCCGAGTACTATCAATGTATTGAGCATAAATGAATCAATATAATCAAAGACAAATCCCAGAACAGCTACAAGCATGAAGATAAAATATAATGCGATGCTCTTATCCATCACAAGTTTTGCTTTTTCCCGTTTTATTTTTGATTTTTCAAGCTCTAAATATATTATTGTATCTAAGGATTTTGGCATAATCTATTCTTTAGCTCGGAGATATATAAAGGTTTTGAAAACTAGACTTTTGCAGTTTTATTTATAAAAGCAGAACACTATTTCATATATAAAATGCAAAAGCCCAGGAAAAGAATTATTGGAGATTATCTACAACCAAGGTTGTGCTATTCTTTACCTTCACCCAATAGCCTAAGCCAGGCTTTAATGTGTTTAATGAGTTATTTTGTTTTAATGGGACGAATGTTTTCCATAGATTGTTTTCATAAGAATCAACTGCTGTTAAATTATCCAATATATTATTGAAAAAAGTACTGGTGTTTTTTTCCTGCAACCAAGGATAACCTATTAAGTTCCAGCCTGAATTAAGGTTAAAGACCGCATTTTCTGGAGCAAAGCCCTGTATTTCCAGGATATCATCATTGACCATGCCAATCCATAATGCTGCATAGGGCTCTGCTTTATCTAAGTCAGAGTACCATATGCTGTTGTTATATGTATAAAAATCAGTATAGTTTCCTTCAATAGAGCTTAGAATAGCAGAGAATGTGTTGTTTTCTTGTTCTAATGGGATTGAGATAAGATTCCAACCTTGTGAGAGTGAGATATTTATGGATAGTAATGATAAAGTCTGCATGTATTTAATTGCAGCAAGAGCATCTATCCTGCTATAGTTTCTTCCGCTTGGAGGATCATATATTTGTTTTCCTGTGTCAATCAATATATCTTCAACCTCTTGTGTAGTAAGGGTTGTTTGTTTCAGTTTGGCATACTGATACATGATTGCAGCTAATGCTGAGGTATGTGGAGCTGAAAAAGAAGTGCCCCCGCCTCTAAACCATGTATTATTCAGATATGTTGAGGTGATCTGTGTTCCTGGAGCAAATACAATAGAATTGTTCCACCTGTTTGAGAAAGAAGATACTTCATCTGCTGTTGCACCGTAAGAGCCGTCGCCAACACTTCCGACCGGAATCATTTCCTCGATACATGCAGGGTAGCTTATCTTACTTAATAGGTCTTCATTACCAGATGCAGCTATTATTGAGATATTATTTTTTACTGCTTCTTCAATATGAGACTCAAAAGAGTCTGGCGGGCAATAATCAGTATAACAGTATTCAGGATATTTATTACAATCTACACCCAGGCTTATGCTTATGACAGAGATGTTATAATCATCTGAATAATTGATACACCAATCAATACCTGCAATTACATCTGAGGACCAGCCTGAGCCATCACTATCAAGGGCTTTTATTGCTATTATATTAGCGCCTGGTGCTGCACCCCTATATGAAGAATGGTTTGAAATGATAATTCCGGTTACACGAGTACCATGGCCATGATCATCCATAGGATCATCATCAAGATTCACAAAGTCATAGCCACCTATAATCTTACAGGACGGGCCGAAACAACCGCCTAAGATAGGATGTGTGTAATCAACGCCGGAGTCAATCACACAAACAGACTGGCCTTTTCCTGTCAGATAATTATCGTCAATTTGTTTGTTATGTACCTCATAAGCACCGATTAATGCAGCGCTTTGTGCTAAGCTGATGGTAAGAACCCTATCAAGATAGATAGATTCGACATCTGGATCGTTTTTTAACTTTTCAAGGCCTGAAGCGGTTATTTCTCCTGAAAAAGAAGGAGCTACTTTGTAAATATGTTTGAGATTCAAGTCTTGTTTTATTGTGAATAG
>JAGLMD010000102.1 GCA_023140175.1 Nanobdellota archaeon
ATTTATTTCATCAGATTTTAGAGTTACTATCACTTTTACTTTTTCCTGCTGCTTTAGTTTATTCTCAATTTCTTCGTATTGTGCATAGGTTGAACTAATTAAAAGGATGATAAAAAACAAATAGATTATTTTCTTTATTTTAATACCCCCACTAGGGAGTGGGAATATTATTTAAAAAGGTTATTGAAAAGAGAGGGAGGAGAATAGCAGTTAGAAAGAGTTAATGAGAATAAGGTTATTTTTTTCTTTTCTTTGATGAAAATATAACGTGATGAAAAGTTTTAATGTACACATATAACATAAAAACAGGGATTGTAAGTCCAATATATAGTCTTTTAGTTAAAAAATGAAGGAAGTAGAATACTGTAAAACCCAACCAGATAGGATGAAATGTAAAAATTAAGTATTTTCTGACAAACAGCAATCCATTATGCTTTTGAAGGCGGAGGGTCATTACATAGAGATATGCAAATGGTAGGATTGCGGCCATAGCTAATGAAAGTGTATCATCATTACTTATGACCTCGATAATTGCAGCAAAGAGCATAGAAAGCAAGATACTCATTGCGCCTACCATAAACCCAAATAGAATTTTTTCTAAATATTTCAAATCTTTCCACTCTTTACCTCTCTCTTCTTATTTGGTAAATAATAATAGAAAGTTAAACAAACTAAACCTACTATCAATGAACAAAAAAAGAATAAGATAAGACTTTCTCCCTTTATACCTATAGATTGTATTAGAGTACTTCTATCCAAAAAGCTGGAGATATCATCAAGCTCATATACATATAAAAAGAGGTTTAATATAAAAATTTTTTGGGAAAATTGACTTTCCTACCAATCCCCATAACATTTATAAAAAATATTGATTATTATTTTCTATATGCCTGAACAACAGATGACCCCGGAGCAGCAGGAAGAGCTTAAGGAAAAGATTGAAAATATGAGCCCTGAAGAGCTGAAGGAATATCAGAAGCAGCAGTGCATATTCTGCCATATTGTTTCCGGAAAGGTTGCTGCCAAGAAAGTGTATGAAGATGACAAAGTTATAGCTATCCTGGATATCAACCCTGCTAATCCAGGCCATGTAGTCCTCATGCCCAAAGAGCACCATATGATAATGCCACAGCTTCCTGAGGATGAATTGCTGCATATATTTATTGTTGCTAAACACCTTAGTAATGTCCTATTGAGGACATTAGATGTGAGGGGGACAAATATAATAGTTGCTAATGGGCCTGCTGCAGGCCAGAGAGCGCAGCATTTCATGATCCATATCATACCCCGGAGAGAAGGAGATGGCGTGGAATTCAAGCTGCCATCCAACAAACAGGCTGAGGAAGTGCTGGATAATATAGCACAGATGGTAAGAAAGAGGTTAAATGAGATCTTGGGAGTAAAGGAAGAGAAAAAAACAGCCATGGATATTATAAAAGAGAGAAAGAAGAAAGTTGTTGAGGCTGATTTCAAGGAGAAGCCAAAAAAGAAAGAAGAGAAGAAGGCTGAAGAGAAGAAAGATGAAGTTAAAGAAAGTAAAGATGAGGCCAAAGAGGAAAAAGATGATGAGATTGACCTTGATGATATAGCGAGGGTTTTAAATGGCTGATAGCTGCGTAATATGCCAGATAATTGAAGGAAAAGTAGCTTCAAAGAAGATTTATGAAGATGATGAAATAGTTGCTTTCCTGGATTTTAACGGCGCTGCCCCGGGACATACATTTGTTGTTCCGAAAAAGCATTATCCTATATTTGAGCAGATTCCTGATCCTTTAGTTGGGAAGCTCTTTAGTGTTTCCAATAAGATCTCAACAGCTTTATTTGAGACTTTAAAGGTACAGGGAACAAACATATTCATTACAAATGGCGTGAATGCCGGGCAGAGCGTAGCGCATCTTGTCATCAATGTGATACCAAGGAAAGAGAGAGATGGCATTAATCTTCAGTGGAAGCCCAAGCAGCTTTCCGAAGAGGAGATGTCCACTATTGAGCTCAAGATAAAAGAAGGAACCCGGAATGTGGGGGGATTTGACACTGGTTCTGGTGAGAGTGTGCAGGCTAAAGGGGAAAAGAGAGAAAGTGTTGCATCAGATGAAGAGAATCTGCTTTGGAAGAGTGTTAACAGGAGGATTGCTTAGATTATCCAATTCAGGATATTCCCAAAAGCTAATGTCATAAGCCAGCCTAAGAAGAAGCTTGGCACAAAAGGTATGCCTTCTTTTATCAAAACATTTTTTATCTTTTTTTCCCTGTAAAGTTTCTTTAGCTTAGCTATCTGTTTTTTTTCTATTCCTAAATCTTTTGGGCCTGCAATATATTTTCCCTTGTATTTGATGTCTTTTACTATCCAGTCTCCTTCAGTCAGCTTATCTGGTTTGACTAACTTATGCATGCATGATTTCTCTACTGCTTTTATCAGAATCCATAGATAGAAAGTAAAGAAGATCATTGCTGTCAATGATAAAATCATTGACCTTAATAAAAGATCATTTATTGCGAAGAATAAAATAATCGAGATGGCAAACAATAAGATGAATATTTTTCTTGTTGTCTTTATATTCTTATTTGAGGTGATCTTAATGTGCTCCTTTAGAAATTTCTTCCTGTTTTTTATTGCTAAAACTATGCTCCAGATAATACCATAGACTGCGCCTGCAATTAATGTGTTTAAAAGAAATGAGACAAGGAAGGAAGATTGCTCCCATCTAAGGCCAAGGCCGTATAATGCTCCTAAGCCCATCAGCATCTTTGAATCGCCGCCGCCCCACTGGCCTGTATAAAACATAATCAATGCCAATAATAAAAAAACTCCAAAACCCATCAAGCTATTCAGGATGAAATTCCAGTTATTTGAGACTAATGAAAAAATAAGATTGGAAGCTATGCCAATAGCAATCAGGCCATAATTAGACCAGTCTGCAACTTCTCTTGTTTTTATATCTGAAATAGAGCCTGTGAGAAGGTAGAAAAAAGCTATGGAGTGCGTTATTATTAGTTCTATCATCAAAGTTTGCTTATAGAATCTATCTTTATAAAGATTGCCTTAATTAGATTATGATGGGGTGCGTGTACTCATAGCAGGTAAATTACCTAATTTCTAATATTTTTTTTGTATATTAAAGTATAGAATCCCTCTTCTAAGAAATAAACCCACTAACTATTTAAGCCAGTGGGCTTGTTATTTATT
>JAGLMD010000103.1 GCA_023140175.1 Nanobdellota archaeon
ATTATCAAAAACACCGGTTCAACAGGCAGGGGAATCCGTGTCTGAAGTGGCGAACAGTATTAGTGAAAGTGATAAGAATGAGATTTTTTCTGCAGTGATCGGTAAGATCCAGATCCTTTACGGGCCTAAGGTTGCAGGAAAGCATCTCGACGATGCATTAGCTTCTGTTAATGCTACTAGAGATACAACCAATCCCGATAAGATCTCACAGGCATTGAACATACTTGCAGATGGTGTGTTGAAAAAGATGATGGGTGAAAAAGCAAAGTCATTTGTTGAAAAGGTCATCCACGATCACGGATTATAAAATTCAGATTTCAAAGAATTTATAATATATTAATAAATGAGAAAATTCTCATTTCGGTCGAATTAACTCGCACTACACATTTATAAAATATATACTACGAGAAAATCATCGCTAACGCTCAGATTAACTCGTATTGCATAATTATAAAATATCTATATAAACAAAATTGGAGGAAAAAGATGGTATCGATTGCAAAACATGCAAAAGAAATGTTTTATGGTGGGACACTGGTCACAATTTTATTTATTTTTGTGGTTGGTTTTATGTATCCTGCTACTGATGGTGATATTGCTGATGGGAATACAATTCCGTTCAGGGATGATTCTGGGAAATTTATAATGGGTCAATGGACTCACTGGTTTTCGAGTATCTTTTTTACTGGTGCTGTTCTGTTACTTGGTAAAGCGTTATATTCAACATTCCTTAAAATGGATATGACGGAATGGAACTGGTTTGCATTTGGATCGTTCTTACTATTTATGTATGGACTGTCTTCAATTGCAGGCGGATTGTTTGATTATAACTTATTTGCTATAATTGGGGACATATTGTTCCCTGTTGGACTTTTGCTTATGGCCTATTCGATCTATATGATATATGCACCTTTTGAGGAGGACTGAATAATGGATTTCTTACTTATAAAAGAAACATACCTTGATTCAATGTATCCGTTAATTGCATTTATAGCACTTGCAGCATCTGGTTGGGCTGCTTATGTTGGATATAAACTATATCAGGTAACCAAAGGTGCATCAGATTTTTGGATGTTCCTCTCTGCCTTTATGGGAAGTATAACCGTATATTCAGGATTGCTTTTTGCAAGAACAACATTCTTTATGGGATTCCAAACACCAATAAGAGCATTGCAGGATCTAACGATCGTTGCTGCGGCAGTATATGCGGCATTGGCTGCAATTTACATAAAGAGAATGTTTGATGCATTTTCTGAATAAAAAGAGGGCCCTTTAAGGGTCTTCTTTGTTTCTATTTTTTGTAGTATATATTTTATAGCTATTTTGGATGTGCTGTCGCAACGTTTGACTATCTTACTTTTGTTCCTGCTGCCACTTCCTTTTCAGGCATCAGCAATACCGCACCTTCGGTGTCACCAGCTAGCACCATACCTTTTGATTTTACGCCGCAGAGTTTCGCAGGCTTTAGATTTGCAAGAACAACGACCTGTCGTCCGATTATTTGTTCTGGTTCATGACTTTCCTTGATTCCGGCAACCAGTTGTCTTGGGGTGTCCTCGCCAATATTTACCTCAAGGCGCATCAATTTATTGGATTTTTTAATCGGTTCTGCGGTAACAACTGTTCCGATCCTGATATCCAATTTTGAAAAATCATCAAATGTTATCTCTTCTGTAGTTTCAATTTTAGGTTCAGCCTTTATTTCTTTTTCTTCCATTTTTTTCACGTCTCCTTCGCTTCTCTTTGTATCTGATTCCTTTGCGATTGCCTCTGCAACTCTTGTGTTTGAGATAGT
>JAGLMD010000104.1 GCA_023140175.1 Nanobdellota archaeon
TACTTTCCTTTCTTCCTAAAGATAAAAAATAAGTTCCCAAGAATCACCAGCAAAAGCAGAACTCCCAAAAGATATGCATAATTAAATTTCATAGGAGACAAAAGCTCAAGTTCAGAAGGCAGTACATTGACAATGATATCATACTCTTCCACAGGAGCTTCACCCTCAAATTTCCCTGCAGGCAGATATCTTACAACAATCTTCTCCTTATATGATCCTGGCTCTATCTTGAATGGTACATCAATTTCATAATCAATATACTTAACAGGCTCATTTTCATTAAACTCTTCATAAGAAGAATATAATGTTGTGTAATCTGTAAGTTCGCCCTCGGCATATATTGCAACAGAAAAATTCCTGTTCCTTGGATTGAATATACCAAACTCTTTTTTGATAAAACGCCTATCCTCAAGATCAATAGTGATATTTGACGGCTCTATATTGAATTCCTTTAATTCGGAGACAACATAGTTTATCTTCGAAATCTTAAGCCTGCTTCCCTTAGGCATCTCAACCCTCAATTGATATTCATCTTGGGGTGCTTCATAAAGATAGCATGCACTCCCGCATTCCTCCACAAATTTCTGTGAATTCTCAGCCCGATATATCAATTTAGAGTTTTCCCCAATATCTAAGTATATGTTTAAAGCAGACTCTCCATAATATTCTCCCGTCAATGAAATAGTGCTTAATCTCCCCCTGCCAGACAATTGCCAGGTAATATTCCTGCTTTCACTTATATCAATATCAATAAAATCAACATCAGACTCAGCCATGCTGAATATAACCCTCCCGGTTATATCTCCCTGATTGATTAAAAAGGCTGAACTTATTAAAACAAGAACAATAAAAGCAGAGATTATCTTGCCATTATTCCCTTTGCTTTTGATTTCTTTTTCTATATGTCGTATCTTTCCCTTATATCTCCCAATAAGATCAGAATAAAGGCCTAGATAATACCGGAACGATTTACCATCAAGACCAGTATTTACTTTGTCATGATATTCCCCCCTAGTTAATCTTCCCTGCCTGTAATCTCTGCCTATTTCAAGAAGCCTTTGCTTTACCAGAGAAATATAATAGTTGCATCTGTCAATATATCTGCTTAAATTATCTTTCTCTTTCCTTAATTCAGCTATTGGCTTCATTTCTTCTTTGTTCTATTATAGACAGTCCATATCGTTCTTTGATCTCTCGACAATAATCTTGAAATTTGAGCATAAGAAAGATTGAATTCTTCCTTGAGGAATTTCACAATAGACTCAAGAACAGAGTATTTTCTGTCAGAAATTATCGAAACAGGGAAATCATAAGTAGAGGTTTCAACTGTAAATTTGACTGGATGTTTTTTCTTAGAACAGTCATAAGCCTGCCACACCCCTTGTCTGCTTCTGTTAGTTAATCTAGAAACACTTGATATCCCTAATCTTCTATTCTCTATAAGATATTTTACAATAACCTCAAAAGAGCCCAATTCAGGCTTAAACAAACTCACAGGAATAGATATTTCCTCAGAAAACTCCAGAATTTCCTTTTTAGATATCCTATAATCCGCCTGTAGCTCGTCTAAAAGCTTTCTTAATTCAAGAAATCTCTTATCTTTTCTTACATCCAGGCCCATTTAGTATATATATGTAAGTACTATTATTTATAAATATTCCTATTATGTAAATATATGTAAGTAATAAAGAAAATAGAGAAACTAAATAAAATCAAAAAAAGAATAGGGCCGTACTACCGAGCTTTTGCATTTTTATCATAAGCAACAGAAGAAGTTCGTGCCACCGAAGCTTTTGCTTTACAAAAGCGAGTGTGGTACTATTTTGGTTAAGCTTTTTATTTTTCACGAATTTTCAAGCTCTGCTTGAAAGCTTACAAATCTAAGATTTGAAAGAGTGAAAAATCAAAAGATTAATAGACATCAGAAATATCCTGCCTGCTGCCAAATTTATCATATGCAACTAATCTTACACCCCTGGCAGACATCGGCACAATAAACAATAAAGCAGCCCCCTTAGTATCTCCCTTTGATATAATAAAATAATCAAGCCAGTTTGGAAGAGCATCTGAATCATATTCAACATCATAAAATTTGCCAGAATCATCCTCCAGCCTCATCTTATATGGGTCATAATAGAACCCCTTTTGTTTCCTATAGTTAATAGTCTCTTCATTATCATAACCAACATTCCTAATATTAAACCTGATAATAAGATAGGTATAATCAGTTCCAACAAGACTTGCAGCACCCTCAAATCTCTGCCTTTTCTCATACCTTGTAACCTTTAGCTCAAGCAGCTGTTCACAATCCAGATAACAGTTGACATAAGTTTCTCCTGTCTCACAATCATCATTTCCACAGCATGGAGTAATAGGTTCATAAGAGCATTTTCCTAATTGATAATTATAAATATCCGATGTGCACCCATTATTATCATCACAGCTATTCGGGCAATCAGCAGACCAGGGAAATTCTCCTTCTTCGCATACATCATTGCCATCACAAGGAATAGCTTCTTCATAAACACATTTGTAGTCTGTTACTGCACTGCATCTATCCACAGTACAGTTATCATTATCATCACAGCTTTCAGGGCATCTTGGCCTTTCCTTCGGACAGCTTACAAGATCAATAACCCTGGTGACATTATCAGGGCACAATAGAAATTCCTCTTCTACACAAGCACTCAAGAATACTATACCTAAAACCAGCAAAATCAATATCCCCTTTTTCATATCCATATTTCAAACATAGATGTATATAAAACTTTTTGAAAATTAGTAGCGGACTAAGGTAAATAATAAATAGCCGCTGCTAATTATAGAAGGACAAACTAATTTAATATATACTTTGTCCTTCTCTAAATCAAAGATTTTCAAGAGTTTTATGCTTAGAAAATGCTTAATTTTCTCTTGTATAAAACTTATTGATTTTAGACTAAATAAAAAACACACAAGGGCAATTCAGGAATTCGGTTTAACTCATTGGTTGATCCTATGATAGATGTACATAAAACGAACACTGCCAGAATTTTTAAAATTAGTTGAAGAACTGTCAAAAAAATAATTATGCGTTTATCATCTATAAGATGAGTGATGCTCCTATTTATATCCTTCGTTCTCTAGTGGAAATAAAGGTTAAAAAAAACAGCTATAAAAATATAGATAACTCATTTTTTATTTTGTGCCTGGGATAAACAACATTTAAATATAGATGTAAAATGTGAATCATACATGAACATTTCCATAGTAATCCCCGTATATAATGAAGAAAATAGAATTGAAAAAACCCTTCCAGAGATTATTGATTATTGCAAAAAGAATTTTGGAGATTATGAAATAATTGTGGTAGATGATGGATCCACAGATAATACAAATGAAGTTATCACCAGATTCAGTAAAGAGAGAGTAAGAGTCCTAAGAAACGGCTGTAATAAAGGAAAGGGTTATAGCGTCAAAAAAGGAATTTTGAATGCGAAATATGATTTCGTTCTTTTTACTGATAGTGATTTGGCTACGCCGCTTAATGAATTGAAGAAGTTAACCCCTTTTTTGAATAGTGGATATGACATTATTATTGCATCCCGAAATTTGGCTGGCTCTATCCATAAAAAACAACAGCCGTTCTATAGAAAGTGTATGGGAAAATTCTTTGCAATACTGGTAAATTTTGTTGTTTTGAGGGGAATTAAAGATACCCAATGTGGTTTTAAGTTGTTAAGAACAAAGACTGCAAAAAAGATTGTAAGGATGCAGACACTGGATGGATTTTCATTCGATGTGGAAATTTTGCTGATCGCCAAAAAATTGGGATATAAAATTAAGGAGGTTCCTGTAATATGGATAAATAACAAAGAAAGCAAATTACATCCAATAAAAGATAGTTTTAAAATGTTCCTTGATTTGTGTGTATTAAGCTTTAGACGA
>JAGLMD010000105.1 GCA_023140175.1 Nanobdellota archaeon
TCTGAAGGAAGCCGTAGTCAAAATTATCACTTAAACGAAAGTGAACCTTCGCAAGGCTTAATATGTGGATAAGCTGCCTATGACCAATGAAATCCAATATCTCTTACAAAATATTCAATAATTGGTATTATATCATTAATAGCAGTTATTGTTCTTTATTCCTTAATCTCTCCAATAATCCTCCATTGGGACTGCTATTCGGGTGGTGGGAAATGGACAGGTCTTGCTAATACCTGTGTTGATTCATGCAGTTTAATCTACAATGACCCAATAAAAGCTCCTGTGTGCGGACCAATGGGGACTCTAGGGTGTGATTGTGGACTAGATAAATGCTGGGACGGCAGTAAATGTATTTTTAATTCTGAGGCTTTGAACTCTGAGTAATATTTTGGCTAACATCGCTCGAGCTGTTAGACGAGTCACCCCTTACGACCGAGCATAAAAAATATTGCAGAGCGTCGCATGTGCATGTTCTTTTAATCTTGAGATTTATCCTACAATTAATATGCGAGGGTAGAGGGGGTGACCAAGCGACCATATGAGCGGAGGGAATATTAGAGCGCAGAGTCGAGAAAAAGGCGTCTTTAAGAATGAATTTCAATTAAACTTAAGAAGAAAAGGGCAAAGGTTTGTTGATCTTTATTCCTGATGAACCAAGACCTAAAAAAGAGATCAATATGTAATTAAAAATTGGAAAAATTAAGAATTAATTTTTCCTTTCTCGTTTCAATTTGTCCAGTGCTCTCGTCTATATAACCACTGGACATTTTTCTGGGTATACGTGAAGTTTATAAATGATAATATTTTTCTTTTTCATATGGCCAAGCGCATTCAATCTCCAAGTTCTATAAATCTGTATAATCAATGTCCCAGGAGATATTTCTATCAGTATATATTAAAGCTGCCTACAAAGCCCTCTATACATCTGATAAGGGGGAGTGTTGTCCATAAGGTACTAGAGAAATTCTTTTCAATCGATATCAATGCCATCGATAAGAAAGAATATGAATTTGGGCTGAGGTCTTATGTCAAAGCCTTGTTTCTTAAAAGCTGGAAGAATAAGGCTGGTGAATTAGCTAAATTAAGCATGACAAATGAGCAGCTTGAGCATTATCTTGTAGATTCCCTGAATATGTTAAGCAATTTTGTGAATCAATTCTGTATAAAACTCGATGAGAAAATAAAAAAGACCCATGATTTATCTAAAGCATTTAAACAGTTAGTTCCTTCTGTGGAAGAAGCACTTGTAAGTAAAGAGCTAAGTGTCAGGGGATTTATAGATGCGATACATGAGGGTGAAGGAGATATTGTCATAGTTGATTATAAGACTTCCAATAAAGATATCATGACAGAGGGATATAGGCTGCAGCTTGCAATATATGCACTTCTCTATAAGCTTAAATACGGAAAGACCCCCAAGAAAGTGGGCATTAATTTTCTTAAATATGGAGAGAAATATCTTGATGTTGACCAGGAGCTTATGGATGATGCGCTGAGGGAGATATTGTTTATACATGAAAGAACAGAGACAGATAATATAGTCGACTATCCAAGAAGAGAATCTGGGTTGTGCAAATGGCATTCTGGAGAATGTGATTTTTATAATGAATGCATGAAGAACAAATAATTACTTCAGTTTCTTAGCAAATTTTTTTACCATTGGCTTTATCTCATCTTTAAGGGTAAGGCCAAGGCCGATTCCAAATGCCAATGAGAATGTAATAAGGACAGCAGCTATCACCATGAGGAATATACTCTGGGCAAGGGCTGTCTTTATTCCCAGCTGTTCAATTGCAGTGAATATCACGACAACAACCAAGATTCCTTTTATCAGGTTGGCTATCATCTTTATATACCTGTTTCTAAGCTCCAGCATTTTGTGGATAATAAAATCTATTAATATAAGACCTGCTATTATAATGGTGATGCTGAGGATAAGTGCAGGAAGCCAGCTCACAATTATGTTTATGAAGCTGGTTAATGTTCCGAAATCAAGATAAAGCAATCCTTCATTAAGAAATAATATGAATATATACCATTTGAGGATCATTCCTGCAAGCTTTGCAATACTTATGTTTCCTATACTATCATGTAAATCGAGCTTTCTTAATCTTTTGTCAATATTTATTTTATAGAGAACCTTTTTTATAATCCAGCCCATAATAGAAGAGATGAAATAACCAATTATAACTATAATGATAAACCATAATATTCCCGGAGCAATATCCTGAAGATCATTCAGGAAATTGTATAATGGCTGCAATAATGCGTCTCTTGTGGCTGAAAACTGTTCCATATTACTTTTATGGTGAAGGTAGTTTTTATTTCTTTCGATTTAAACCATAAATTATATATATCTCTGATATAATTACAATTCTAAAATGGTAATAGATAAATCAAATATGAGAAAAATTCTGGAGGATTTTCCAAAGCAATGCAGGGAATCTTTGTCTTTAGCACAGGGAATCAAGGTACAAGGCGAGTTTAATAAGATACTTGTATGCGGAATGGGTGGTTCGGCTATGAGCGGGGATTTATTGAAGGCATATATGTATGACAGCGGTCTGCCTGTTTTTGTTGTCAAGGATTATGATGTTCCGGGATTTATAGATGAAAATACACTTGTTTTTGTGGTGAGCTATTCAGGCAATACAGAAGAGACATTGGCTGCGCTCACAAAGGCAAAGAATAATGGAGCAAAGGCTGTTGCTATAACCAGCGGAGGCCAGCTTGCGGATCTTGTGGATACCATAATAAGGATCCCTTCGGGCCTGCAGCCAAGAAATGCTATAGCATATCTTTTCTTTCCTATCATTGGAGTATTGTATAATTCGGGTTTGTTAGGGGTAAAGAATACAGACCTTAATGAGCTGATCAAGGTGATTAGTGATGTTGAGTATTTTGATGAGAAGGGAAAGGAGCTGGCGATGAAGATAAAGGAAAAAACGCCTATTATATATAGTTCTGCAAGAATGGAGTCAAGCGCTTACCGCTTTAAATGCGAGATAAATGAAAATGCTAAGCATCCTGCATATTATAATATTATTCCGGAGATGTGCCATAATGAGTTGGTAGGCTTTCATTCAATGGAAAGAAGCAAGTTTTTAGTTATTATGATAAGGAGTAGTGACGACCATGAGAGGAATATCAAGAGGATGGATATCTGCAAGAAGCTGTTTGAACAGACAGTTGATGTTGAGGATATAGTAGCAATGGGGTCTTCTTTCATTTCTAAACTATTCTCTGTGATTTATCTGGGTGACTGGACATCTTACCATCTTGCGCTGTGGAAAAGGGAAGACCCTAGTCCAGTGCATGTCATTGAGAACTTAAAGGCTGCTTTGAAAGAATGAAAAAGATAATTATAATCTTAATTGTTGTTTTTTCTGTTTTTTTATATGGATGCGAGAAGGTTGTCTGCAATGCGCCTTATATCCAGGTAGGAAAAGACTGCTGCCTTGATACAGATAATAATAAGATATGCGACAAGGATGAGGAGTTTGAAGAAAGCTCAAGGATAGTTATTATAGAAAAAGAACCACCTGAGATAATAGAGAAAGAGGTCAAAGTAATAGAATATGTTTGTTCTGATGGTTCTGTAGTTGATGATATATCAAATTGCCCTATTGAGGAAAGCCAGCCTATCGAGGAAGTGGTTGAGGAGAAAATAGTGATTCCCGAATTATTAACAACAAATGAGGAAGATACAGTAATAGAAGAAGTTACAGTGGATACTGCATGCATAAGCGGCGAGAACGGCGGGAAGATATTTTTTAAGGTTGGGACAGTTCCTTCTGAGATAGTATTCCAGATCAAGGAAGCCGGTGGAGAGTATTCGGATGTCTTTATAAGAGGTGGAGTGTATGAGCAGTTTAGTTATTTTGCTATATGCGACAGTTGTTGGGGGACTCAGATTGATTTTAAGCTAAAGCCGGATAAGGTTTATGTATTAAGAGTGGTGTTTGACCAGACTGTTTATAATAGGACTGAATATAGCAATGAGCACCTGATTGATACCAGGGAAGAGTCTGAGTATATGACAAAGATTTGTAGCAAGTAATATACAAATTCTTTTATATTTTATCTTATTACCTTCTATTATGATTTTGAAGTCTATCAAATTGGAGAATATAAGGAGCTATATCTCTCAAAGAGTTGAATTTCCTACTGGCTCATTGCTTTTTGCCGGGGATATCGGTTCTGGTAAATCTACAGTGTTATTGGCAATAGAGTTTGCTTTATTTGGGATAAAGTCTGGAGAGTTATCTGGCAATGCTTTATTGAGGCATGGTTCTAAAACGGGAAGTGTCGAGATTATCTTTGAGATAGATGGAAAAGAGGTAATAGTCAAGAGGACCCTGAAAAGGATGAAAGACAGGATTGGCCAGGGTTCAGGATATGTTGTTATTGATGGTGTAAAACACGACCTAATGCCTAAAGAAATAAGGGCCAGGGTTTTTGAATTATTGAATTATCCTCAAAGCTTAGTCTCAAAAGGCCAGGACCTGATCTATCGGTTTACTGTCTATACGCCTCAGGAACAGATGAAGAGGATAATATATGAGGATAAGGATTCAAGGCTTGATACTTTAAGGAAAGTGTTTAATATTGATAAGTATAAGATGATAAGGGAGAATACATTAATTTATGTCAAGGCTCTGAGGGAAAAAAAGAATAATTTTGAGGGCAGGATAGCTGATCTAGATGAGAAGAAAAAGAGTAAAGAGGAATTGAAAGGTAAAGCCAGTGTTTTAAAGGTCGAGGAAGAAAAATCAGGGGCCAGGCTGAAAGAAGCAAAAGAAAAAACTTCACTAAAGAGAAAGGAATTATCTGATTTCGAATCAAAGATCAAGGAAGCTAGTGAAAAGAAAAAGCAATTGGCACTTCTTGATTCTGAATTGAAGAATATTGTCGATTCCAGAGAGAAAGATAGGAAAGAGATTGATGGGCTGCAGAAGATTATCTTAGAATTGCGGGATGAATTAAAGGATTATAAGGGAGGGGTTAGCCTTCAAGGCATTTATGAGGATAAGGAACGGAGAATTCAAACTCTCGAGAAGGAATTGATGCTTTTAAGGGATGAAAAAGCAGGGATAAATGGGAAGGCTGCCCATCTTAAAGAGGCGTCTGAGAAAATAATCAAGCTTGATAGCTGTCCTTTATGCCTGCAGAAAGTTTCGCATAGCCATAAAGAAGATATTGTCAATAAGGGCAATAAGGATATCAATGAGATCAAATTGAAGGTTGAGGAATTTGAAAAAAAAGCGGAAGGGCTTAGCTCAAATCTTGATTCTTTAAAGAAAGAATCGAAAGAATTGAGGGAAAAAATATCTATGAGAAATGTCCTTAAAGTAAAGAAGGAAGGGTTGATAGAGAAAGAGAAAAGACTTAATCTTCTGAAAGAAAACTTTGAAGGCTCTAAGAATAAGGTTGCTGATATAAATTCTAAGAAGATAGATCTAAGAAAGGATCTGCAGGTATTTTCTGAGATAGATGGGCTTTATGAAAAAGCGAAGAAGGAGTATGATGCTCTTCTTGATTCAGAGAGGAAAACAGAACTTGAAAAGAATTCTTTGTCGAAAGAAATAGAAGGTATCTCTACACAACTTAAGGCTCTTGAAGAGGAGATAGCTTCAAAGGAGAAAGTGAAGAAGGAACTTAAAAGGATAGTTGCTTTGCAGGGTTGGCTGTCTGAGAAGTTTATCAATCTAGTCGCGAATATGGAGAAGCACGTCATGCTTACAGTCTATCATGAATTCAATGAATTGTTCCAGCAATGGTTTAATATGCTGATAGAAGATGAGAATATGAATGTAAGGTTAGATGATACTTTTTCTGTTGTTATTGAGCAGAATGGTTATGAGACTTATATTGATAATCTTTCGGGAGGGGAAAAGACATCTGTTGCTCTGGCATATAGGCTGGCTTTGAATAAAGTAATCAATGATGTTGTCTCTCAGATAAAGACCAAGGATATCTTGATATTGGATGAGCCTACAGAAGGATTTTCTACAAATCAGCTTGACAGGGTGAGGGATGTTTTAGACCAGCTTGGAATTAAACAGATAATCATTGTTTCGCACGAGAGCAAGATAGAAAGCTTTGTTGATACTGTTATCAGGGTTAATAAGCAGGAGGGTGTTAGCGAGGTAAATGGTTAGAGATTTTGAGCTATAGAAATGTTTAAATAATACACATTATATTTAGCCTATATGGCAAAAATTCTGGTTAAGGTTCTTCAACTTGATAAAGTAAGTTTTATTGACTATAAAGATATGTATAAAAAACCTTTAAATGAGGAAATAACAATTGGAAGAGCAGATGATAACGATATAAGATATGGGCTTCCTTTTGTATCCAGAAAACACGGGAGGATTTTTGTTGAGAAAGGGATATTTTCAACACATTTGGATTATGAGGATTATAGCAAGTTTGGCAGTACTATAATCCATTGGGAAGGCCTTCATGGTAAGTCTAAAAATGTAAAAGGAGAGAAGATTAAAATCAAGCCAGGTGATTGGATTATAATCTCTCGAACAGAACAAGATGGAATGAAATATGGTCTTCTTCTAATACCTTTAATTGGGTAATTTTTTATATTGATTATTATTTAATTATTAATATGATATCATTTCAGTCTGTGTATGGATCTCTGGGTATATTTGGATTATCACCTTCTTTAGTTTGCTCTATTATTATCGGTATTATCGTATATGTCTTATATATGCATTTTAGGTAGAATTCTTAGCTTGAAAATTTGCTTTCGGTATAATTTATTTTTCAGTCTAAATAAAAATATATTTTTAATATACATATTAATTTATATAGAAGGTTTTTTCTATATTTTTGACCTAAATATAAATACTGTAAAAGTATAGTTTAGGTCTTTATACTATGGGGCTATAGTGTAGCTTGGAGAGGAGCATTCATTGCTTCTTGAGGAATTATCATTGGCGCTCGGGGTTTCACTGAGAATGTGTCCGTAAGATACTGGCTGTGAAGTGAAAAGCGTCAGACCCGTGTTCAAATTGCGAAAAGGCCAATGCCTTCAGTATTGAAAGTCACGGTAGCCCCATTTTTATTAAAATCTCCGCAACATTTATATATCAGCTTTGTACTAAAATAAATCATATTGTTCAAGGTGGAAAATGTTTTATAAGAAAAAGAGCCTATATATATTATTAGCAGTGTTCTTGTTTTCACTATTGCCTGTCTATTCCTTTAATTTTGCTTCAGATATAACTTCTGTGAAAAATAAGATAACAATAAGCCAGATAGCAGAGTTTAAGGTGACTATATATAATTATGAAGATACAACAGAGACTTTCAGAATAAAGAATAAAAACTACCCTAGCTGGGATATAAGGACTGATCCTATAAGCAATCCAATCTTCATAATAGTGCCGCCAGAGTCAAACAATTCAATCAATATTTTAGTTGACCCAAACAGCAAATATGTGGCAGAAAGTGGAAGTCATTTTGTAAATTTTGAGATTATTTCAGAATCTACTAATGAAAGGCTGGCCCAGCAGGTAAGGGTGGGAATGATATCATCTGATGAAATCCAGGTTGGGTATGTTCCTACAGTAATACTAAAGACTGATTTTCCTGAGGAGATTAATCCTTTTGAGGAGCTTAGTTTTCAGATAACATTGTCTAATCAGAATAATCTTGATATTGCTGATGCTAAGCTTATCTTATCTTCAGAGTTAATCAATGAGGAGATTGACCTGAATATCATGCCCAAGGAAGAGAAAATCATCGATATAAAGAAACAGCTAGATCCAAAGACAAAGCCCATAGGGGACATGCTTACTCTGAAGCTGGTATATAATAATAAAGATATATTCTCGCCGATTGTAAAGAAGTTCAAAATAGTATCTTACTCTGAGGTTGTGGATGATGTCACAGTAGATAAATCATTCCTTAGAAGGACTGATACAATCGTCTTTACAAATAAGGGAAATGTACTCTTTGAAGGAGATCTTGCAGTTGCTACGACAGGAATTAAAAGACTTTTTAGCTCTACTGATCCAGGGGCTGTCCTGGTAAAGAAGGATGGCAGGAGTTATTATTCCTGGAATGTTAAACTGACACCTTATGAATCATATAGTGTGAAGGTCAAAGTGAATTATCTTGGTATTGTAGTTGTATTAGGTGTTATAATATTTATTGTTTTGCTGTTTTATCTTGGCAGAAGCCCCCTAGTATTGAGGAAAGATATTACCGAGACAGAGGTGTCTGAGGGCGGACTTTCAAAGCTAAGAATATTGATAAATATCAGGAATAGGTCTTTGAAAAAGATAAAAGATGTATCTATAATAGATAAGGTTCCTAAATTATTGGATATTGAGAAGCATACTTCACTCGGAAGCCTGAAGCCTATAAAAATTAAGCGAAACAAAAAACATGAGACTTTGGTGTTGTGGACTGTTGAGGAACTTATGCCCGGGGAAGAGAGGGTGATAACATATCAGCTTAAGAGCAGCCTTAAGATTCTTGGGGGATTAAGCCTGCAGCCGGCAGTTTCAAAGTTCAGGCAGAATGATAAGGAAGTCAAGATAAGGTCTAACCGGAGCTTTGTAAAAGTTTAGTGTCTTCTTTTACGGCAAATTTTATAAATAGATTCTTTTTTCTTTAGAACAGCCCCATCTAGCTCAATGGCTAGAGCGCTCGGCTGTAGAGATTATAATTACTGTAACCGGGAGGTTGCTGGTTCAAATCCGGCGATGGGGATCAGTAAGGAACCATGGGCAACTATGGTTTCCTTTTTATTTCTTAAAAAATTTAGCGGAGAACTCTAAAAAGTATAAAGTAGATTTATAGATATTATCAGAAAAGATGTTAAATCCAATTTGAATTGCAGTAGTATATAAAAGACGACAAAAGAGGCAAACGAAAAAAGAAGAAACATTTAAATAGGAGGCACACTAAATGGGAACTATGAACGAGAAATACTATAAAGGTCTTTATTTAATCGGTTCATTATATGATATTATTTTAGGATTCGGATTTTTACTATTCTATAAACCTATTTATGCATTACTAGGTATGAATCTACCAAATAATCCTTCATACCTTTCATGTTGTGCTATGCTAATTGGCTTATATGGGATATTGCTTTTTATGATCTATAAGGATTTGAAGAATAGTAGAAATATGGTAATTTATGCAACTCTCTTAAAGTTTGGATTTTTTGGAGTAGTATTCACTTATTACTTTTTTATTGGTAGCCAATATGTAGATCTTCCTTTTAGGATTTTAGGGGGAGTAGATTTGGTATTTGGGCTTTTGTTCCTAGAGTCGCTTAGGTTCATCAAGAAATAATCAATACAATTCTTTCTTATACATTTTTGAATAGATTATTTTTATCAGCAAAAAAGAGATAATGTATATTACTAATGCAAAATATTTATTGATAAGGCTTAAGATAGAAACATAAAACAACACAGTGCTTTCAAAAGATACTTCTAGTGCTTTTTTCTTATTATAATCTTTACCCAGATACAAAAAAGCACCATATAAAGAAAGAATTAAGGTTACAGCAATCATCAATAAGAATAACATATTAATTTTAAATGAAATTAAGTTGCTGAATAATAAAAAGAAGAGTAAAACATATGGGATTAATACCTTAGCAAATCCAAGAAGTCTTGCAAATCTAGGGCTCAACAAAACAACAGCAGTTATTTTATTTGCTTTTTTATCCCCATAATAATCTTTAAAATAAGTAAAATAACATAGAGTTGATGCAGATAGCAAAACTAAAAGTGAAATAAACATCAAGTTTGAATTTCTTAAAACCTGAATAAATGTCAAGCTAGATGAAACCATTGCACCGTATAAAGGGAGTAAAGAAATCATAAAGCCAAACCATAAATTTCCTATAAAAGGTAATCCTTTCAGGTACTCATATGTAATATTTGCAATATATCCAAGAAGATAGATTATTAAAGCATATGGATTTAGAAAATAGGTTAATAAACCCCCCAGAATAAAAATAACTATAGATGTAATGATAGCCTTTCTAAAGTCCAATTCTCCTGAAATCGATGGCCTTTTAGGCGCATTAATTTTATCTTCTTTTGTTCCTAATAGATCATTAATAATCTGGTTTACCCCATAACTGGAAAAAAGAATAATTAATACAATTATTTTCCAAAATAGGCTTAAGGAAGTATCAATGAGGAGCATGCCTATTAAACCTGCAATGCCAGTTACAAAAAATGCATAAGGCCTCATTGATTTGATATAAGCTTTAATAAATCCCATTTTAATCATAAAGTTTCATTTTTTTATATAATCCTGTTTCTTTACCTAAATCAAAGTTTTGAAAAATTCTATTAGACTCTTTTTTAGAAATTGGCGTTGATTTTTTTAATGCATTTTGAATCTTTTCATGTTCTATACAACAGATCCATTTAGTTCTTGGTTTATTAAAGGTTTTTCTCATTCTATTGTATATATCAATAAATGGTTCTTCGTTAATATTGCCAAAACTTAAATTAACAAATTCACAAGCTTGGACATCACCATTTGCATTAACATAAAACCTTTCTATTCCTCCTGCTGTACATCCAAAATTATTCTCACTAGATTCAAATACTTGTGAAGAAACTGCGGGATAGTCTTTATATTTACTTGAAGTATTATATTTTAAATGAATATCATATAATTTTTTCACATATTCTTTATTTAGGGTATCTTTTTTTGATATCCATGCTCCTGCTGGCTTTTCATGTATTAATTGAACTATAGCAACTTTATTATTTTTTGCTATTTCCATAATATTTTCAAATCCATCCTCTTGGATTAACTCTTGTGTACCTGTACAATTAATCGCTGTTGAAATTCCAGCTTTACTGAATATTTTTAATGCATTCAAAGCAATATCATAAGCACCTTTTTCCCCAACAAAATCATCATGTTTTTTTCTATCCCAATGATGTAAAGATGCCATAATGCCAAATACTTCAGCCTCTTTCATTTTTTTTGCTTTTTCTTCTGTTAAAGAAAAACCAGTTGTATTGACCCAGACTTCTGAACGGCCATCGATAGATTTTAACATATCCATTAATCTATCAAATTTTAGCAGTGGTTCCCCGCCCTCAATATTGATAAAAGAAATTTTTAAATCCTGAATCTGCTTAGTTAAATTTATTAATTTATTAATAGGGATATCTTTTAAAATATCTTTTTTCTGATAACAATGGCGGCATTTATAGTTGCACGCTTTAGTCATAGAAAGTAAAACTGAGGTCGGATATGGCTTTATCTTATCTTCTTTTAACAATAAAAATTTATCAAGTGCAATGAAGAATGCTTTTGTAGGAAATGCTGGAAAATAAATGTGAATTTTATAAACTCCCCTTGTTTTAACAACTTTATTTACAGTGACTTTGCTTAAGAACAATAAAGCTCGTTTAATAAAAATAAAATACACCCTTATGTTAAATTCTCCAAGAATCAGCCTTTTAGTATAAACAAGAAAAACATAAATCTTAAGATATTGAAAAAAAACAAATTTTCTAAATCCTGAAATAAATTTATTATTTGAGGTAACCATTATTTTTCCACCATTCAATAGTCTCTTTTACCCCTTTAGATAATTCTGTTTCTTTAATATTCACAATCGTTTTTATTTTCTTCGTATCATAAACATTATTTGAATATCCCATATTTACTCTTGCTCTTGTTAATAAAGGTGTTTTTTTTGCCCTAAAAATAGCATATAACAGTTCCATTATAAAACCAATAGGATAAATAATCCATTTTGGGAGATATACTGGGTTAGTTTTACCCAATTGTTTACAAATTTCTTCCCAGAATTCTG
>JAGLMD010000106.1 GCA_023140175.1 Nanobdellota archaeon
AATTTTACTTGCGGTTTAGTATATCAGAACTTGAGATGGTTCCTTATGTTTTTCCAATGTCAGACAACAAGCTGAATGGAAGCTTAGCTTGGAAAAGTATGTATCTTGAGCTTTATTATGGTGTGATGACTTGGCTTACTGAATATCATCAAAGAAGCCATAGTGAAAGTTTTCATTCAAGCTTTAAGAGAAAAAACAGGCTTCTTATGAAAATAAGGCCGATTGCAAGGCTCAATCAGGTTATGGCAGGGATTATTCTTCATAACAGAAGAAGGATTTCTTATTTTAGTAAGCTGGCTAACGCCAGCTAATTTCTGCGCAAAGTCGTTTTAAGATAGGGATAATGATGGGTGAATAAGTAATCACGAAAATTTACAACATAAACAAAGAATTGAAAAGAATCATGAGTGAAATTACACTAAAAATTAGTTTATTGTTCCGTCACTCCTTCAAACAGATTAGCATTTGTTTCAATATTCCTTACTACTTTCTTTATTTCTACAATCTCTTTCTTAAATGCAGTTTCATCTATCATATTAGCTTAAAATAACCATTCTAATACCCTTACTTAAACTACACGGCATATTTGGGATAAATTTCTCAGATTTGGGATAATCTACATATATGATTCAATTCCGGATAATAACAGATTGACTTGCTCAATAGCCCAAATCAATAAATTTATATAACTCATTTCTTAGAATTGTCTTATGATAGTCATAGCATGCTCACACGGAAAACATCTTGCACAAGACATAGCAAAAAAAGCTAAAAAAAGATATTCTGAACTCTTTGTAGAGAAATTCCCGGATAATGAGATCCATATCAAATTCAATGCCAGATTAATAAAAAACAAAAAAGTAATCTTAGTCCAGTCTTTTTATGATGAAATAGACTCTTGCCTTATCGAGGTTATGTTTGCTGCCAGAACAGCAAAAGAATTAGGGGCATCCTCTGTATCATTAATGGCCCCCTACTTTCCTTATATGAGGCAGGATAAGATGTTTAGTCCTGGAGAAGTTGCTTCTATACATGTGTTAGGTGAAATATTGAGTAAAATTCTTGATGAAATCTATATACTTGATCCTCATCTGCATAGAGAAAAAACTTTAGGCCATATATTCAATATTCCGGCTCACAAGCTGACTGCAAATCCCCTGATTGCAAAATACATAAAAAATAACATCAAGAAAGCCCTGATAGTCGGTCCGGACTGGGAATCCTATAAGTGGGCAAGAAAGACTGCAGAATTAATTGGCTGTGAATCAACTATACTATTAAAGACAAGGCATTCAGCAAGAAATGTTGATGTAAAGTTCCAGGAAAAAGTCAACGTAAAAGGAAAGAATATTGTTTTAGTTGATGATATGATATCAACAGGAAACACATTAATAAAAACAATAGAAGCCCTGAAAAAATTAGGTGTGAAGAAAGTAACTTGCATAGCTGTCCATGGCATTTTTGTTGAAAAAGCTTTAGAAAAATTAAGAAAAACAGGCGCTAAAGTCATAACATCCAATTCTCTGCCGAATAAATCTGCTAAGATAGATGTTTCTGTTTTGTTTGCTGAGAAAATCAAATAAATATTCTTTCCACAAACTATTTAAACATAATATTAATATTTCTCGCTATGGGAATCTTCAAAGCTTATGATATAAGGGCCATTTACCCTAATGAAATAAATGAAGAGATAATGGAGAAGATAGGCAAAGCATTTGCTGATTTTATCGACGGAAACAAGATTGCAGTTGGCTATGATATGCGCCTTTCAGGAAAATCTCTTTCCAGTGCTTTTGTAAAAGGGATCACAGCACAAGGAAAAGACGTTCTTGATTTTGGATTGACCTCCACTCCGATGAGTTATTTTGCCTCAAACTACCTAAAAGCAGACGGCACCACCATGATTACAGCTTCCCATAACCCAAAAGAATACAATGGTGCAAAGTTCACAAGAGAAAAGGCAATCCCTATTTCAGGAGATACAGGCATAAAAGAGATAGAAAAGAAGGTAATGGATAATGATTTCAAATATGTTGAAAAACAAGGAAAAATAATAAAGTATGACATCAAGGAAGCTTATAAGGATCATCTTCTTTCTTTTGCAAAAGATATCAAGAAGCTAAAAGTAGTTGTTGACTGTGCAAATGGTATGGGCAGCCAGGATTTCTCTTTAATACAAGACGAGTTGCCAATTGAAGTCATTCCGCTTTATTTTGAGATTGACGGCTCTTTTCCAAATCATGATGCCAATCCCATGAAAGAGGGTGCAATGGATGACCTTGAAGCTAAAGTAATTGAAGAGAAAGCTGATTTAGGAATAGCCTTTGATGGTGATGCTGATAGGATATTTTTTGTTGATGATAAAGGTGAATTATTACAGTCAGACTTCATTACAGCATTAATTGCAGAAGAGATACTGAAGTATAATAAAGGCGCACCCATATTATATGATCTGAGAAGTTCATGGATTGTGCCAGAGAAGATCAAGGAATTTGGCGGAAAGCCTATAATGTGCCGGGTAGGCCATTCTTTTATTAAAGAATCAATGCGAAAAGAAAACGCACCATTTGCTGGAGAATTGTCCGGGCATATATATTTCGAATTTCCTTTTGATGGATATAAGTCTGTATACGATTCAGCGATTGTCACAGCTATGTGGGTTTTAAATCTTCTTTCGGCTAAGGATAAGAAGATGTCTGAATTAGTCGAGCCATTGAAAAAGTATTTTCCAACAGGCGAGATAAACTCCAAAGTAGAAGACAAAGAAGCAAAGATGGACGAATTAAGAGGGAAATACAAAGACGGAAATATCACTTTAATAGATGGTGTAAGGATTGATTTCAATGACTGGTGGTTCAATGTTAGGCAGAGTAACACAGAACCCTTGCTAAGGCTAAATTTAGAAGCAAAGACAAAAGAGCTGATGGAAGAGAAAAGAGATGAAGTTTTGAATATTATTCGTTCTTAACAAAAACATTAAAAATAAACAAAGAAATAACACTTCTTATGCCCACAATCGAGCTTTATCTTGACAAGTCAGTAGAACAGAACGCTTCTATATACTTTGATAAAGCCAAAAAGCTAAAGAAAAAGATAAAAGGTGCAAAAGAAGCATTGGAAAAACATCAGAAAATTCTTGAGAAATTCGAAAAGAAGAAAGAGATGGAAAAAAAAGAATACGACGAAAACAGACAGGAAAATGTTAAACTAAAAAAAGAATGGTACGAAAAGTTCAGGTGGTTCTTCTCCTCAGAAAATTTTCTAATAATAGGCGGCAGAGATGCAACAACAAACGAGATTATAATAAAAAAACACACTGACACAAATGATATTGTTTTCCATACTGATTTAGCAGGCTCTCCTTTCTTTGTCATAAAGACAGAAGGAAAAAAACCAGCCAAACAGACTTTAAATGAAGTTGCGGACGCAACAGTCACATTCTCAAGAGTCTTTAAATTAGGCCAGTCTAATAGTCCCGTTTTCCATGTAAGCCCAGGCCAGGTCTCAAAAGAAGCCCAGTCAGGAGAATATCTTACAAGAGGAGCATTCATGATTAGGGGCAAGACAAATTACATAGATAATAAAATAAACCTGGCTGTAGGAAAACTAAATAATGGAAAACTTATGGCAGCCCCTTTAGAAGCAGTAAAAAAACATTGCAAAGATTATATCCTTTTGCAGCAAGGCGACAGAAAAACATCAGAGATAGCAAAAAAGATAAAAGCAAAGTTAGGTGGAAACTTAGACGATATAATCAGGATACTGCCAGCAGGAGGAATAGATATTAAGAAATCATAGGATATTGTGTTCTTCCTTTATCTCATCATAGATCTTGATTACGGGGATTGAGATAATGCTCCTTTATCTCATCAAAAATCTTGTCTTCATGAACTTGCATTCTATCATATTCTATATTATATTTATTCGCTACAACACGTGATACTGCTTCAAATTCTTCTCTGAGGATACCTTCTTCTATACTTTCTCCTCTCACTATCTTATCTAAATACATCTTAAAGTCTTTCTTAGCATTCCCAATATCCCCTATATCTTTTCTTACATCTTCATTTAATGCACATTCTTCAAGCGTAAAATAATCATTTCTAAGCCCGCTTATCCTCTTAATGTTTGCAGCATGATCCAGATACTCCCAAATTATGGCAGTCTCCCCATTAGTATCTCCTCCTATGCCGGGTAAATATTCTATTACAGATTTTTTGATTTCCTTAATTGCACTTAGTTCATTTCCCGGAATTACATTACGTAATTTATAAAAAACATCCTTGCTTATTTTTTCTAAAGAACGAGCATCATGGCCTTCTTCTTTCCAGCTATTGAGATAGTGTTCGCTATGTGATGGAGTGAGATTTTGTTTAGTTTCTTTCCAATCATCTTCAAGCCTCTTATCATACTTTAGTCTTTCTTTTATTGGCTCTTTCACAAACATGTCAATATTCTGCACAATTTTCCTATTTGTAGGTATCCAGTTCGCACATTTCTTAACTTGATTAACAATATCTTCTCTATAAGTATATCCTGCACCCATTACTGCCGCTGCAAGAACTGCCCATAATGCTGCTTTCCGACCTTTAACCATATCAAGCTTAGAATAAAAACACATTTATAAATGTTTGTATTTAGTTGTTACTTTTAAGTAATAACTACCCTACAAACCTAGAATTTGAGTCGTGCTACAGAATCGTTCCAGAATCGTTTTTATCCCTCAATAAAATATAGGCTTGGAATGGTTTTATAGCACGATCAGAATTTTGGTCGTGCTTCAGAATCGTGCCACAGTGATTTTTTGTCCCCTACAAAAAGTGAGGATGGAATGGTTTTAAAGCACGACCAGAATTTGGATAAATCATGGCAATTTAGCAGTTGCCCTAACAGTTGCCTTATTATTTTATTATCTTCTTTATCTCTTTGATAAATTTTCTTGCTCTTTCAAGAGACGTCTTTGCTTTTGTCTTGATCACTATTTCCTCTGTTCTGTAGGTGAACATAGCTCTTTTCCCTTTTTCAAAGAAATAATCTTCCATAAGTGAATCTGCTTTTTGCTTGCCTAATATCTCAGAAGCTTCTTCTAAACTTTCAGCAAAGTCTTCAAGCAACCTTTTCTGTAATTTTCCATTTAGATAGAAGAAATTTATTACTGCATCAAATGTTAATGAATGAATTGATACTTCTGATTTTAGCTTGATGCCTTCACTTTCAAGCAAGGCTCTTGCCATGTAAAACATGGAATAATAAGAAGCATTCACAACCCAAAGAAAACCATCAAAATCCTGATAATTAGTTTTCTCTTGCATATCTTTATCTGTTGAAAGGTCATATAGTGCATTAGCACTTTTAAGAGATTTCTTAGCATTAGACAAAAAGAAATCAACAAACTCTTTCTGCTGTTTTGTCTTTATTATCCCATCATCAAGATAATGTTTTACTCTTGACTGGGCTTCTTTTAATTTCTTTTCATCTAG
>JAGLMD010000107.1 GCA_023140175.1 Nanobdellota archaeon
TCAACAAAATTTATTACAGTCTCAATTATTTGGTTAATTTCTCCATTATATCTACTTCTTGAGCCAATGTATCATCACCTATTGCTTGAGATTCTGACTCAAAATAGTCCTTGAAATCTCCAATTATAGACTTGTACTCATCAGATACTTGTAATGGGATAGATTGTCTCTCCCATCTTCCCAATATTGGTGTTTCCACATCAGGAGGTATGACAATACCTTTCTCATAAGTAATCATCGGAACAATTGGTTTTTTCTGTTGATAACTATCTCTTTCATCATCTATCCAGTTTCTAATCACATTTACGTATCTCGCAAGTAAAATACCTTTCCTTATGCCGGTATTGTCATAGTAATCTGAAATTACTGATGGTAAATTTATCTGCATTTCATCTCCCTCCGTTTTTCCAGATCTATCTTCATAATTTGTTGTAAGTTTAAGAGAGTTATCTGTTCCAATTTTCTTAAGTTTGAGAATAACTATGCCTCCCTTTGTTTGTCCATCTTCTTTCTTTGATGGGAATAAAGTATTGACTTTCATGATCTCTCCTGTTGCTTCATTTGCTTCAGGCGAACCATATACCTTCTCAATTTCAAAACCAGGGGCATCAAGTTTTAAAAGAAGGTTAAACACCAAAGGTGTTACCATATATTCAAATTCATCATCCATCCTTGTTTTAAAGTCCTTTGCAGAATGGACTGAATAGTAATTTGCCCCTCTTATTTTTGTGATATAATCAATTAATTCTGTGTTGAAATCTACTCCAATTCCGATGAATGTCGTATAAATCTTATTATCTGCATTTGCTTTTGTCATCCCCAATAATCCCTTCTCGCTGGTTGAACCGATGTTAGGCATCGCATCAGTAAGGAAAATAATTCTGTTTTCATATTCTTCTGGATCAACATCCAAAAATTCTTCAAATAATTTTGTTCCCCCTATATAACCTGCTTCAAAATTAGTTCCTCCTCTTGGTGCTAATTCAAGAATATGGCCTTTTATTGCATTCATATTTGTTTCTCCAACATCATTTAATGGTTTTCCTAGATAATCTCCACTCTCAAATAAGACCATACCAAACCTATCGCCCTCATTTAGATGGTCAAGCAGCCCTACAACCGCTTTCGATGCAATTTTCATCTTGCTTTTTCCAGCATCCTCATCTTCCTCTTCTTCACGTAGTTCTCTATTACTAAATTGGTCATAATGATATCTATTAAAGGGAGAACTCATAGAACCGGAAATATCAAGCACAATAACAAGGTTCAATTTCTTTCTTTTGAAATCTGATTCTTTTATGCCTGAATTCAACCCAACTTGAAGATAATATTCGTCTTCTTTTGATAAAGGGTCTTTTGATAAAGCATAATTGTATGATGGACAGAATAACTTCTGGCATACTTCAGTCTCTCCAGTATCGAAGAAGTAATCATAATATAATCCTTCATAAGTAATATCTGTTGGTAAAGGAAGATAATCGTTTTCTATATTTTTTCTGAAATTATCTATGTCTTTAGCTCCACCTACAGAAAATCCAATACTATCAGATACACCACCAGACAAAGATTTACTCATTGATGATATACCTGTAGTAGCCATAAACTTATCAGGACTTAATACACCAAAATATGCAATCAATGGGATTATTAAGAAAAGAATAAACAGGACAAATGCAATAGTGATTCCTATAACTTTTAGAGAATTTCTTATCGAGTAAATTATCAACCAAATAATGAATCCTATGAATATTATTGGAATAATTGATATAAAAATAAAACCATATGATGGCATCAACATAGCTATAAAATAAGCTATAATTGTAAGAATCACAAAAATAATTGGACTAGTAAGTAACACTATTCCAACAAGCCTCTTTGGATTCATTATTTTAATTCCATCAGGGGTTATATTGGGTTTCCCTTTGATAATTAAAAAAATAGATATTACTAACCAAGATAGTACTAAAATACCCGCAAATATTGCAACATAAACCATCCCTTGTTCAGCAGAAGTATGGGAATATTGCCAATCATCAGGTTTACCAAAAAGTCCTGAGATGAAATAAACTATAAGTATCAATGCTATAATTCCTAAAGGGATTGCAACTTTTTTATCTCGAATATTAATCATTTTATCACCTCTAATTGAGCAGAGTTTAAATATAAACTGATAACTTCAAATGAGATTGAAGTATAATTTGTAAATGAGAACAATACTATATAAATATTCTTATCGTGGTTTTCTCACCCCCGTCTAAAAATTAATTTATTTCTCGAAGAGGAAGGATAAATATCCGTGTATGAGAATTCCTTTGCCAAAAAAAAGCTTTTCCCTGTCTTCTTTTCTTATTGGTTTCATAATCATTGCACCTTTATATTTTTTTCTTTTTTGAGTTAGGTTAGGCTATATCGACATCCGTGTATTCGCACTTATTGTGCACTATGGTGAGTCGAAAGGCCCCCAATCGAAGGATCAACCTTAAAGGTTAGGACATAATGGGGGTGCCTATGCCTCACTCACACGTTGTGTGTGATCATCAATGTATGGCTCATTGTATTTCAACATATGCCATAAGTAATAAATCATTTTTCTTGCTGTTGCTGTTATGGCAACATTCCTATGCTTTTTTGAATTTAATCTGTAAAAATAACTTTGTATTTTGTTTGGCTTATTAATCGCAATATTAGCACACTGAATAAATATCCATCTTAGCCATTTACTTCCTTGCTTGGTAATTCTTCCCATGAAACATCTTTGTCCTGACTGTGAGATTGAGGGGACAATTCCAGCATAACTACAAAGTTGAGATGGTGTTTTAAATCTGTGTATGTCTCCTATCTCAGCAAGAATTATGTACGCTGCAATATCGCCTAGTCCAGGCATTGTCTTAATCAAGTTAGCTTGTTTCTTGAATTGCTCTATAGATTCAGCCTTGGATTTTATTTCTTTAATCTCGCTGTCCAGATGATCAATGAATTTGAGATAAGAATTTATCTTTTCATCATTTAATTTTTCAAGAGCAGCCCTAGATTTTTTGGCAAAGATATCTTTTACTGGAATCTTAATGTTATCCTTCTTTAATATTGCATGAATCTGATTTTTTATGCTTGTCCTGATCTTCACATAACTTTGCCTGTGCCTGACAATCTCTCTAAGTTCCCGTATATCTTTTGGCGGTACATAAGTTTCTGGGATGAGGTTGCCCTTAAGAAGTTTAGCTAATATCTCTGAATCAACCTTGTCAGTTTTTATCTTTGCAGAGGCTATTGCTTTAACTTTCATTGGGTTAGCTAGAACAACAGAGTATCCTTTAGACTCTAATATCTCATAGATATCCTGCCAAATGCCGCAGCTCTCCAAAACAACTTTAGTCTGTTTATTAGGCAAGAACCCTAAAAAATCAAACAACTCTTTTTCTGTTGTTGCAAACTTGCCTTGATTTACAATCTTTGTTTTTTCATCTATTATCGTCCCATAAATGAATTTTTGATGTATGTCTAGTCCTGCATAATACATTTTGTTTCACCTCTTTTAATTATTGAGTTTAAGAAAAGAGATAAATTCTCTTTTCCTAAACCCTTTATTTCGGCCTTATTTTTGTAGAAAGCAGAGCAACTACTTGCTTTTTTCTTGAAACGCTTTAATAGCGACAGAATTCTCATACCATCGAAGGACTAAGAACTCCATCTCTTCAAAATCAAAAACCTTATAAAAAATAAATCTTCCAGCCATAATAGGTGATATAATGGTAAAAACACTTATCGTTGCTTCAAGGGTAAAGGAACTTGCAAAAACAGAGAGCAGGCAGCTCAATGTTGCAGCAGATTTCTCAGATGAACTGACAAAGAAAGTAGAACAGTTGATAGCTGATGCTTGTAAGAGGGCTGTGCAGAACGGCAGAACAACAGTAATGCCAAAAGACTTATGATTTTTTTAGTTTCTTGAGCTGCTCCTTATATAATTTAAGCTTCTCCCCTATTTTATGGATCCTGGAAGGATCTATGCTCATATCCCTGGATATTCTTTTATAGCTTGATTCCAATAATGCTATCTTCTCTTCCATCTCATTGATAAGAAATTCATTATATTCCTTATCTACATGTTTCTCAATCATTTTTACCCTGTCTTCTGTCACATCCTTTCTTTCAGCAAATTCATTGACAGCTCCCTTTAGATCGGAGACAGAATCTATAGCATTCTTCAGTTTTTCATTCTCAGATGTCAGCTTATTTCTTTCTTCCTGATCCAGCTTCAGCTGTTCTTCAAGAAATTTTATTTTTTTAAGTACAGAAGCAGGCACACTCTTTGTAAGCCCTAATTCCGCCACCTTTGTCTCTTTTTCAAGAAGCATATTTATCTTTTTATTCAATAGCTCTATATTTATATCAGAATCTGTGGATTTTTTTATCTTTTTTAGATGTGATTCAAGACTATTTCTTGCATTTTCCTTTCCATGGTAATGCTTAGCCACAATACAAAGATGCCTGACAAATCTCTTCAGCTGATGAGAACTGAGTTTAGGCTGCTCCATATTCACTATTTCCTGCTAAAAAATCCGCGTTTTTTAACAGGCTCCTCAGCAAGCATAGGTTCTGGCGGAGGAGGAATACTAATGCTTGAATCCTGAATAGCAGGTCCTCTTGGGGGATACATTCCAGGAGGTGGAGGCATATTTCTGCCAAGAGGCGGCGGCCGTTGAAATGGAGCTGGCTGCGGAGGGGGCATTTTTGGAAATTTCTGCTCTTCATGAGGCGGATTCTCTGGCACCATTGGTTCTTCTTCTTTTGGTGCAATAACTTTCTCCTGCATTTTTTCAGAAAACTTCTCCTTCACAAGGTCAGATATCGCGACCATCCCTTCTGCAATTATCTTATTCTGATCTATTATCTCTCCAATCTTATCCATTAATGGTTTTATCTGGTGACTAAGGGCCTTTTCTTCCTCTTCCTCTATTTTCATCTCATCTGCAGCTGTCTTGAAAAGATGCAACATAGAATCCATATTATTAGTAAGATTCTTCACAGAACTAAGCAATTCATCAGCACCTACAGAACTCTTTTCCTGTAATTTCTTGACCTGTTTCTTTAATTCAGAAATCTCAGAATAGGGCATTATACCATAGCTTTCATCATCAGCCATATTATCATCCTCTTTTTTTTATTATTACAACTACTTAGATATTCTATTTAATGTTTTTGTTTATAAAGTTTGCTAAATCTAGAAAACTAATAGCAGTAGGGAAAATCCAGCCATGGCGAAGACAGGCGGGGAGTTGTCCCATTCAGGATGGTGAATTAGGACATTTTGCAGAGCAAAATGTCCATCTTCCGCCGCAATTGGCCTGACTTTCCCATTATAAATCATATCAATATTTAGTATTCAGATAAATTTATAAAACACCCCGGAATTAAAATCTCTTATGAAAGCAATCATATTAGCAGGCGGCTATGCTAAGAGATTATGGCCTTTGACAAAAGACACACCAAAACCATTATTAGAAGTCGGCGGTAAAGAGATAATTACAAGAATAATAGAGAAACTGGACAAATGCAAAGAATTCGACGAACTGATAATATCAACAAATGCAAAATTTGAGAAGAAGTTCAAAGATTACATAAGTAATTTAAAAACAGATAAGAAAGTAATCCTTATTACAGAACCTACATTAGGAGAGGGAGAGAAACTTGGTGCAATTGGCGGCCTTAATTTCTTGATAGACCATCTCAAGATTAAACATGATGTCCTTATAATAGGCGGCGACAACATCTTTGAATTTGATGTAAAAGAATTTTTGGAATTCCATAAAAAAAATAATGCATCTGTTGTCGCATTAAAGAATCTTGAAGATATAGGGCTATTGAAACAATACGGCCTTTGTGTAGTTGATAAAAAGAAAAAGATTGTAGAGTTCCAGGAAAAGCCAGAACAACCCCATTCATTATTAGTTGCTACAGCATGCTACTTGTTTAAACTGGAAGATTTCTTGTTGATAAAGAAATACCTGGCAGAAGGAAACTCTAAAGATGCCTCAGGCTTGTTTGTCGCATGGCTCATAAAGCATACTAATGTATGTGGTTTTGTCTTTAAAGAAGATTGGTTTGATATTGGCAGCTTTGAAAGCCTTGATGAAGCAAGAAAAATATACTCAAAAGAAGAAGGTGGATAAAAATGCCTTATGTAAATGTAAAGTTGATAGGAAAACTCACACATGAGCAAAAAGAAAATATCTCAAAAGGAATAACTGATGTTTTGGCAAAAGAGACAGGAAAAGATCCTAAATACACATATGTTGTGATAGAAGAAGTAGAAGCAGAGAACTGGGCCATGCCCGGCAAATTATTCGGTTGAAAATGCTTAAAAAGATAGATGCAGCACTTATAGAATCCGCTTTAAAAAAAGCAAGAGCCTCAGAAAGAAAAAGATTTCTTCATTGTATACACAACACAGAAGACAGATTGCAGAGGCAGATCAATGCAGGCCTTAAAGATACATATGTCATCCCGCATAAGCATGAAAATCCTGATAAACTTGAGATATTCTATATCATTAAAGGAAAAGTAGCTGTTCTGACATTCGAAGATAATGGCAATATCAAAGAAGCAGTTATCTTAGATGAAACCGGCCCCATAAAAGCAGTAGAAATCCCGCCAAAAACATGGCATAATTTTGTAATACTTTCAGATGAAGCAGCATTATATGAGCTGATAGACGGCCATTATGATCCTAAAACACACAAGAAATTTGCACCATTTGCTCCAAAAGAAGGAGATAAAGAAGAAACTAAAAAATATCTAAATAAGCTAAGGGAAGAGATAACGCAAAACACTCGAAAAGATTTAAATATGAAGTAAACAGTTTATTTATAATGGGAAAAATTGTCAGAAATTCATTGATAATTTTTGCAGTGTCTGCTATTTTATTTTACTTTCTGGCTTCTTATTCTATTGTATTTTGTCCAGATGGGCCGCCTCATGAATCATATTACTTTGACCAAAAGGAACTAACACAATTCTCAAGTATTAGCGAATTTAATATTTCCAAAGTAGATTTTATTGCCCATACGAAAGCTAGGATGGGGGCACTTGCAAAATGTCAGAAATAAAAGTTGGAAATAAGTATCGAAAAGTGATGAGAGAAAAATTTCAAGAATATATTAATGAATATGATAATAAATGTGGAAATTGTTTAACTCGATATTATGAAACAGATTATTATAGGGGCGGTTTAATTCAGTGGATTAACTCTTCTGATCATATTTGTAATTCACAAAAAGGCTATAGGGCTCCTGCGATAGATACAGATTGTATAATTATTTCTGATGTATGAGATTATGGATAAAGCAATGTTATGATTTTCCTAGTTTTTCCATTCCTTTGGATTTTGATGCCATTCGAGAAGTATCTTTTTGCCGTCATTGCTGATGTATTTTACATCAGCTGCGACTTTAAGCAAAGTATTGAAATCAGCCAATGGATATAATGGGATTTTCGCTTCTGTAAACTTCTTAGCTGCTTCTTCGAAACTATAATTGAATATTGCCCGGCATGCAATAACATTGCAGCTTTCTTCCATTACAGCTTTGCAGGCAGCAACAGAGCTGCCTCCTGTATTTATCAGGTCTTCAATAACCAGGACATTCTTTCCTTCTTCTAACTCTCCTTCAATCTGGTTTTCCTTGCCGTGGTCTTTTGAAGAAGCCCTGATATAAATCATTGGTTTTTTCAGTCTTTCTGCAATTATTGCAGCCCATGCAACAGCGCCTGTTGCTACTCCTGCTACAATATCAAACTGCAAATTCTTTTCTTTGATTATTTTTAAGAATGCCTCAATAATATTGCCCCTTTCTTTTTCATAAGAAAGTATGAGCCTGTTGTCACAATATATGGGGCCTTTTCTGCCGGATGCATAGGCAACCCTGTTCTGTGTTAAGGTCTACTGCTTTTATTTTCAGCAATAATTCTGCGATCTCTTTGTTTTTCATGAGAACTTCACTTCCTTGGCTTGAGATTTACTATTAATCTTACCCTTGTTATAAACAATATTTCCGTTTATGATCGTGATTACAGGCCAGCCTTTTAATAGTTTATTGTTATAAGGAGACCATCTGCATTTTGTAAAAAGGTTATTTGCATCAACCCTTTTCTTAATGTTCATATCCACAATTGTGAAGTCAGCGTCATAACCTTTTTTAATTTTCCCCTTGTTCTTAATGCCAAATATTATTGCCGGATTTTCACAGCATAGCTCTATTAGTCTTCTTAGGGATATCTTCTTGCTGTTTATTGCATCCAGCATTAGAGGCAATAAGGTTTCTTCTCCAGGCATTCCTGAGGGGGGATTATCTGATTCTTTTTCTTTTATTGTATGGGGAGCATGATCAGTGCCTATTGTGTCAACAAGGCCTGAGTTAATTGCCTGCCATAGTGCTTCATTATCCTCTTTTGTTTTCAGGCATGGCCTGACAGATAAAAATGGGTTGTTTTTCTTTTCTGTGAGGTAAAGATGATGGGGAGTTACTTCAATGAAAATGTTATTTTCTTTGTTTTTCTGTAGAAATTCAATCTCTTTTTTAGAGCTGATATGGCAGAGATATAGTTTTTTCTTTGTTTTTTTAGCTAGATTTACAGCCTGCTTTACTTTATCTTCTTCTGCATGGACTGCAACAATTCTCGAATTCTTGAAAATATGCTCTAATTTCTTTTCATCATCTATCTTCATGCTGCCTGTAGACCAGTTCATGAATATTTTTGTTGATGCAATGTTTTTTGCCTTTTTAATCTCATTTATATTGTCTGTTGAGCTTCCGAAGTGAAATCCATAATTAACAAGAGATTTTTTTGCTAATTCCCTTTTTTTCTTCAAATCTTTGGATGTTAATATCGGCGGCTTATTATTTGGCATATCCAAGACAGTTGTTATTCCTCCTGCTGCAGCTGCTTTAGAGCCCGAGAGAAAATCCTCTTTATGTGTCAATCCGGGTTCTCTAAAGTGCACATGAGGATCTATAATGCCTGGAAGGATTAATTTGCCTGAGCAGTCAATAACCTCAATTTTTTTATTGATTGATATTTTATCTGCGATTTTGTTAATCTTTGCTTTAGAAATCAGGATATCTTTTTTGAGTATTTTTTTGTCTATATATGCAAGGCCGTTCTTAAGCAATATCATTCTTGTTTCCACTCGCAAAATTCTTTTAATGCTGCTTTTTTTCCTGACATGAGCAAAGCATTTTTTCCAAAGTCATCCATCTTTATCAGTTCTTTATCAGGGAAGACTGGGCCGTCTTTGCATATAAGCTTATTTCCGCAAACACAACTTGCGCATACTCCTATTCCACATTTCATGTATCTTTCTAAAGAAGCTTCCATGGGGATTTTATATTTTAAGCAGAGATCAAGCATAGCTTTTATCATGATTTCAGGGCCGCATGTATAAACAAAGTCAAATTTCTTCTCTTTTAGCATTGTTTCAAATAATTGTGGAGAGAAACATTTGGGGCCTATACTGCCATCATCAGAGCAGCAGTGCATCCTGAACCTTTTATGGAATATCATCTCATCTTTTGTCTTTGCTCCGCATATTATGGTTGAGCCTGGCAAAGCTTCTGCTAAAGAAGCTAGCGCAATCATTCCAATGCCGCCGGCAACAATTGCAACTTTCTTGTGTTTGTGTATAGTGAATCCTTTTCCAAAAGGGCCTCTTAAGCCTATTTTGTCCCCTGGTTTCAGCTTGTGAAATGCTTCTGTACTTTTTCCATTTCTTCTTATTGTAACTGCAGGGTTTTTCCCTGTATAAGAAAGTGTGAATGGTTTCTCATCAACTCCAGGAAGCCAGACCATGAAGAATTGGCCGGGCTGCATGCCAATTTTTCCTTTAATGAAGAAAGTCTTTACACTGGGTGTTTCATCTATGATTTTCTTTATTGTGAATATTTCCGGCAATGATGTCATTTTAGCGGGCTGCTCCAATTATATCTTTTATTGATTTTATTTTGTTATTTTTTAGCCATTCTTCAATCTCTCTATTGATTTTGTTGAAAACTTCTATGTTATCGTAATATACAGCTGATCCAATTCCTACAGCACTGGCTCCAGCCATCAACATTTCTATGGCATCTCTTCCGTTAGAGATTCCACCTATTCCAAGAATGGGTATTTTTACAGATTCATAGATTTCATAAACACATCTTATTGCAATTGGCTTTATTGCAGGCCCTGATATCCCTCCTGTCTTATATTTAAGCAGGGGCTTTCTTGTCTCAATATCAATAATCATTCCAGGCCCTGCAGTATTTATTGCTGCAATCATATCTGCTCCTGCTTTTTCACATGCTTTTGCAATCTCTGAGATATTATCGCAGTTTGGAGTGAGCTTGGGCATTATTGGCAGCTTAGTGCATTTCTTCACTTCTCTGATAAGTTCAGAGACTAATTCTGCATTTTTTCCAAATGCCATGCCTGCTTTTTTATTCGGGCAGGAAACATTTAATTCTATTATAGAAGGATTGAATTTCGAGATATATTTTATTATCCGGCAATATTCTTCAACACTGCTTCCGTATACAGATGCTATAATGGGCTCTTTTATTATCCTGTTTATTTCTTCCCATTCTTCGTCCATGTTTAAATAGCCCGGAGTGGGCAAGCCTACAGCATTTATCAGGCCGGAATCAAAGGCAAGAACAGTAGGATTATTATGGCCGTTTCTTTCTATGGGGCCTATTGACTTTAATGTGACTGCACCTGCACCATTGTCAATGCATCTCTTCATTATCTGTGCATTTGTTCCGAGAATTCCTGAGGCTAAGACTAAAGGTGTTTTTAGTTGTATCCTGCCTAGTTTTGCCTTTAACAAATGAATCCCCCTAACTAATTCAGCTTTATATCATCTCTTGACATTGTTCTTTCACAGTAAGCGCATCTTATCTTTAAAGGATGTTCTGTAACAATATTAAATCTTGTCTTAACTTTCTCAATATTGGTTATGCAATTAGGGTTGGAGCATTTTACAATCTTTTCAATCATATCAGAGACTTTAACATGTATTTTTTCTTTTATTTTATAATCTTTGATTATACTTACTGTTGCCTCTGGAGCTAATATGCCCACTTTGCTGACTTCTTCTTTTGTCAAAAATCTGTTGCTGAGCTTAATGACCCCTTTTTTCCCGATCTTCTTGCTTTTAAGGTTTAGGGCAAGGCTTATTGTGTGCTCAAATTCCTGCGGATCAACAAGACGTATAATCTTTAATGTGACTCTGCTCGGTATATGGTCTATTACTGTACCGTTTTTTATTGCCGGAATCTTTATTTCCTTGGTTAGTTTTTCTTTTGCCATTTTAAATCATCCCTGTTACGAGTGCTATTATTGCCTGCCTTACAGGTATGCCATTTCCTGCCTGCCTGAAGTAAGCAGCATTTTCTGTATCATCTAACTCTTTTTTTATTTCATCTACCCTTGGCAGAGGATGCAGGATTTTTACATCCTTCTTTGTATGATTTAACAGTGATTTATCTATCTGATAAACGCCCTTAAGCTTATTGTATTCTACAGGATCGGGAAAGCGTTCTTTCTGTATCCTTGTCATATAGATTACATCCAGGTCTTTTGCAGCCTTTAATAAGTCTTTTTCTATTACATAAGGTATGCCTTTTTTATCAAGGTCTTCTAAGTAGGATTTTGGCATCTGTAATGCATCAGGTGCTATGAAGTAGAGCTTTGTCCTGAAGTGGCTCATTGCAATGCATAATGAATGGACTGTTCTTCCATATTTTAAATCGCCGACAAAACCTATATTAAGGTTGTCCAGTTTTCCTTTCTCTTTCTTTATTGTATATAAGTCCAGCAAAGTCTGTGTGGGGTGTTGGTTAGCTCCGTCTCCCCCGTTTATAACTGGTATAGAAGATGCTTCTGCTGCTAATCTGGCAGCACCCTCAATCGGATGCCTTTGTACAATTATGTCTGCATACTGCTCTATCATCTTTATTGTGTCCCAGGTTGTTTCTCCTTTTTTCACGCTTGTTACTTCTGTGTTCTCAAATCCCAGAACTTTTCCTCCAAGCCTTTCCATTGCGCTTACAAAGCTTAGCCTTGTTCTTGTGCTGGGTTCGAAGAAAAGTGTTGCCATTATCTTTTCTTTCATAAGATTCGGCATTGGCTTGTCTTCCAGTTTCTTTGCAACATCCAAAATAGTCAATATGTCTTGCTTAGAAAGATCTCGTATAGAGATTATATCCCTACCTTTAAAATTTTGAGTCATATTAAAGAATATAATAACCTTATAACATTATTTAAAACTTGCGGAAAAATTCTAAGAAATTGGGCTGTACCGGGCTAAAATTAAAAAAGGTTCCCCCTACATTGAACATTTCAGGCTAATAATAGGAGAATATTTACTGGTTTTTAAGGTTTGCTATTGGGATACTTTTATTCTATCTTCACTTGTCTTAATGGAATATCAGCTACTCTGAACACTGCTCTATATCCACTATTTACTTCTTTTCTATGCTCATTAATTGCATCAGGTGCTATTGCACATCCATCTTTAAAGCAGATAATATGTAGTTCATCTCCCAACTTTAATTCACCTGTTAATAATCCATAGTTATTTCCATTTAATCCTACACCACTCTTAATTTGATCCGGTTTAAATTCATTACCTTGCTCGATTATTTCTCTTGAAACACCGAAAAGATCATGAGGAGATTCAACAACCCATGCTATCTTCTTCTCCATTAGGCTCAGGCATTCCTTTAGTTTTCAATCCAATAGAGTAGCTAAAATTACCGAATGGATCATCTACATGCCTTAGTACATAATTGGATACTCCTAAAAAGTCAGATACTCCATTTACCAATGCCTCAATCCTGGTATGTTCTCTTATATTAAAATCTCCTTTTTCCAGTCTTTCAAGACATTCTGAAATATTATCTTCTAAAAGCCTGCCTCTACTCCTGGCTGGGTCTGTATTAAGGGCAGGACAATCAGGTTGAAGTTAATTAAACACATTAAGAAACTAGCAGAATTGCCAGAGTCTGGAAAGCCTTTGAAATATGAATTGAGAAATCATATGGGTGCGAGGATTCCCCCTTTTAGGATTACATATAGGTTAGAGAAAGATAAGTTAATCATCAATTGTTTTGATCATAGAAAAAGTGTTTATGGATAATGATTTCTTTTTATATAAACTTGAGTTAATCGTTAAATCTGAACAAAAATTATATAAATGACCTGTGAAGTTTTGACTTTTGGTGATATAATGCCAGAAGAAGAATTTGATGATGCAATAACTGAAGACCCTGATGAGCAAGTGGATGATGATGAGATGAGCCCTGCTGAGGCAGGTTTTGCCAGGGGTGCAGAAGAAGCTGGAGAGAAGGAGAAAGATAAAGATAGTGATGAAGATGAGGATGAAGTAAGGTAATCTTTTTCTATTTATACTATGGCTATACTTTTCTTGTTTTTATGTTTTATGGATTAATTCAGAAGATCATTCTATTACATTTTATAATACAAATTGCACCCATTGAATGCCCTTTTATCTGGTTTGGGTGCCTGAGGAGATGAAAAAATGTGCTGTAAAAATATTTTCGAAATAGCGGCGAGATAAAGCAGGAGTTCTTACTCATAATCTGGTTCTTGCTATAGATTTTTAAATTAATCTAACATCCTTTTTTTATGCCGGAATTAATGAAAAAACTCCATAGTAAGGAAGCTTTAAGAAAAATCCTGAATCATATAGTTGAGAAGTTGTTTTTTATATGCGGCCTGTTAACATAAAGTATTTAAAGGCCTAACACATCCTACTTTTTTTATATGTCTCCTTCATTTAAAATCCAGAGAATTTCTAATTTGGTGATTTCAAATGAGTATAAATAGTAAAAAAAATTTAAAGAATGTATATAGTCCATATAATGGTCTTTCGCGTCAAATGGTGCTGGAAATATATAATCATGTTTTGAGCATAAGAAAAGAAAAAGGATTAGGGCAGAGAAGCCTTAAAAAAGAAGTAAAAAACAAATTCAAAAAAGATTTTTCAGAAAACACAATTTCTGGTTGGATACATAGAAATATAATCCCCTATGCAAATGAAACAACTCAATTTAAGCCAAAGACAATTCCACCAGAAAAAGAATTATATGAACTTTATGAAAAAAGAAAAGTTAGTGCTGGCAGAATAGCACAAAAATACCTTGTTTCAACAATAGTTGTTATCAATTGGCTCAAGAAGTATAGTATAAGACTAAGGACACATAAAGAATCAATGAATACCGGGAATATAAAAAAAGAATTAAGTGAGTTAAGATTAACAAAGGTAACAAAAAATTATAAAATATTGACGCCCGAGAAAGCTTATATTCTGGGTGTCCTATGCGGAGAGGGATATATCGGTACAAATTTTCTTAAATTAGAAATAAGAAGAGATATTCAATTTATAAAGGAATTTTTAAGATGTATTGAAGAAGTATATGGTATAAAGTATGGATTTTATTATTATTCAAAAAGAAACAGTTATATATCTAACATAACCTCTAAAATTATTTGTGCAGACTTACTCAGTTATGGCTGTTTTAGGACAAAAGAATGGGATGTTCCTTCTTTAATCATAAACGCAGATAAGAAAAAACTAATTTCAAGTTTCTTGAGGGGGCTCTACGATAGTGAAGAATATTCTCATAGATATATAATAAGTTTAACTTCAGTCTCTGCAAAAGCAGTTCAGAACACTTCACGTTTATTAAAAAAACTAGAAATTGATAATCGGATTAAGAGTTATAGGAATTATTTCACAATCAATATCACAAATAGAAAAAATCTTCAAAAGTTTAAAGATATTATTGGATTTACAATAAAAAGAAAGATGGATAAATTAAAATGGTAAATATTACAGAAAAACCAAATACTGATAAAGAAATTTTCAATATTTTGCATCCTGTAGTCAGAAAATGGTTTAAAAATAAATTTAGTACATTTTGTATTCCTCAAAAATATGGTGTAATGCCAATACATAGTCGGGAAAATATCTTAATTTCTGCTCCAACAGGTAGTGGAAAAACCCTTACAGCATTCTTGTCTATCTTAAATGAACTTATTGATTCTTCATTGAAGGGGATACTAGAAGACAGGATTTATGCAATTTATGTGTCTCCTCTAAAAGCATTGTCAAATGATGTATCTATTAATCTGATGGAACCTTTAGCTGAAATACAAGAATTGACAGGAAAAGAATTGGGAATTAGGGTAGCTGTAAGGACTGGCGATACACCAACATCAGAAAGGGCTAAGATGCTAAAGAAGCCGCCGCATATACTGATTACAACACCAGAATCTTTAGCTATACTGCTTTCAACAATCAAGTTTAAGGAATTATTAAGAGATGTACAATGGCTTATAGTGGATGAGATACATGCATTGGCAGAGAATAAGCGGGGAGTGCATTTTAGCTTATCCATGGAAAGGCTGCAATTGCTGAGCCCTGCTATGGCAAGAGTAGGGTTATCTGCTACTGTTTCACCACTTGAAGATATTGGGATGTTTCTTGCTGGATTGCAGGATTCTGTTGAAAGGCCATGTAAGATTGTCGATGTCCAGTTTCTTAAGAATATGGACATTAATGTTTTGAGCCCTGTTTCAGATTTAATCGACAGCAGTCATGAGGTCATGTACAGCTCTATGTATCAATTGATGGATAAGCTGATCCAGGACCATAAAACAACGCTTATATTTACTAATACAAGGTCTGCTACAGAAAGGGTTGTTCATCATCTTAAGGATAAATTTCCAAAAAATTATGCTGAGAATGTGGGGGCGCATCATGGCTCTTTATCAAAGGAATCAAGGTTTAATATCGAACAAAGATTAAGGAAAGGGGAGCTTAAGGTTGTTGTTTCTTCGACTTCTTTGGAGCTCGGGATTGATATCGGCTTTATTGATCTGGTTATCCTATTGGGGAGCCCAAAATCTGTTGCCAGGGCTTTACAGAGGATTGGAAGATCCGGGCATCAGCTTCATGCTACAACTAAAGGAAGATTTATTGTTCTGGACAGGGATGATCTTGTTGAGTGTGCTGTTTTGCTTAAATCAGCAATAGAGAGGAAGATAGACAAGATACATATTCCGGGGAATGCTTTGGATGTTCTTGCACAGCATATTTATGGTATTGCAATATCAAATAAGATCCATTATGAAGATTTACTTAAGCTAGTTAGGCAGAGCTATTGCTATAAGGATTTGGAGAGGAGTGATTTTCATGAAGTAATTGAATACCTTGCTGGGAAATATATTTCCCTGGAAGACAGGCATGTGTATGCGAAGATATGGCATGATGAAGAGACAGGGATGATAGGAAAAAGGGGAAAGCTGGCAAGGCTGATATATATGACCAATATTGGGACGATTCCTGATGAAGCTGCTGTTCAGGTCAAGGTGGGAAATCAATTAGTTGGCACGGTAGATGAAGCTTTTCTTGAGAGGTTAAGGCCTGGCGACATATTTGTCCTAGGCGGGCAGATATACCGATTTAAGTTTTCAAGGGGAATGGTTGCTCAAGTTTCAGCATCTCCTGACAGGCCGCCCACAGTGCCTTCATGGTTTTCAGAACAACTGCCATTAAGCTTTGATATGGCATTGGAGATAGGAAAGTTTAGGAGATTGATGAATGAGAAATTCTGTTCTAATAAGAAGAAAGATGTAATCATGAAATTCATAAATGAATACCTTTATGTTGATAAGAATGCAGCAGAGTCTATCTATAACTATTTCTTTGAGCAGTTTAATTATGCAAAGATTCCGTCTAACACATTAATAATAATAGAGCACTATAAGGCTGAGAAGATAAATTATACAATATTTCATACTATATTCGGAAGAAGGGTGAATGACTGCCTGAGCAGGGCAGTTGCATATGCTATAGCAAGGGGCCAGCATCGTGACGTAGAGATTGGAGTGACTGATAACGGGTTTTATGTTGCTTCTCCAAAAAGGGTTGATGTGAAGAAAGCATTTGAGATGCTTAAATCTGAAAGCATTGAGAAAGTGCTTAATCTTGCCATAGATAAAAGCGAAGTGCTTAAGAGGAGATTCAGGCATTGCGCAACCAGATCTTTGATGATTCTTAGGAGGTATAAGGGGAAAGAAAAACGGGTCGGGAGGCAGCAGGTAAGTTCAATGCTGCTTATGAGCGCTGTAAAGAGGATATCTGCTGATTTTCCTATATTGAAGGAAGCCAGGAGAGAGGTTCTGGAGGATCTGATGGATATTGATAATACAAAGAAAGTTCTGGAAGGAATAGAAAAGAAGATGATAAAGGTAGAAGAGATCCATACCATAATTCCTTCTCCCTTTGCTTTTAATCTTGTTGTCATGGGATATACAGATATAATGAAGATGGATGATAAGATTGAGTTTTTGAGAAGGATGCATCAGGCTATACTTGCCAAGGTCTATCTGAAGAAAGGAAAAGCAATTAAGAAAGATACAGAAAAAGAGGGGGATTTTGACTATTATAAAGCATGGGAAGAGTCAAGAAGAAAAAGAGAGGAGGAGAGAGATGAATTTACAGAGAGGCTGAAAAGACTTATCGGGCAGCAGGAGCATGTTCCTGCATATGCTAAGATAGAGATTATGCGCATGATTGATGGAGATGAAGATATAAGGGAAGATGTTCTAGGTGCTATTGAGAAATATAAAGTGCAGATAAGAAAGGAATGGCCTGAGGAATTAATGCATTTTGTTTTTAAGAGGGTTAATGAGTTGAGAAAGTAAGATTTCAATCTTTAGCTTTTCTCCATTTTATCCAGTATAATAAATCTCTTCTGATATCTTGGGCTGTAAATATTAATCCGGCACCCGGCGCTTCAACATAATATGCACTACCGACAGGATATGTATCTAAAACGAATTCTATCTTGTTTGAGGTTCCTTTTAATCTTCCAAGTGAACTGCATTTAGGGACATCCTGCAATAATACTGATAATTCCAGCCGCCTTAATATCAATTTACGCTTTATCAGGACATCTAACTGATAATGGGTGTTTTTCTGGACATTTCTGCCTGCCTGCAAACTATCTCCAAACCTATCATAGCCCTGTTTTTGTTCCTGAGAAAATTGAATATATCCTAGAAAAGACAGCCTCTTTGATTAAACCAGTATTATTGCATTTCTCGTATGCTATTTTTAGATCTTCTATTTTCATGCTGCCACCTCTGCTATATCGTGGATATTTCCTTTAACAAAAAAACCTTTGACTACATTCTTCATTAAGCCTGAATGTATGCTGCTAATCTTTTCTAATGATGAATAGCTATGCACTGATATTTCTCTGCTTTTTCCTTGTGTGCCAAGGCCTTCCCATACAGTTCCAAACCTGAACTCTTCTGGATCACCGAAGATAAAAACATCAACATCGCTTTTTGTATGCCAGTCTGTACGAGCAAAGCTCCCGAAAATAACAATTGTTCTGGCATTTTTTAAGCTTTGCAATTTGTAAATCAAACCCGACTCATACAATTTGTTTATAGCATAAAGTCTCTTTTTGTTATGATACTGTTCATTATCCCAATTTGCTATGTAATAAGGCATCTTTCCTTTAGGTTTGATCCTTTTGATGAACTTATCAGAGCAGTATTTCTTGAGCCACTTGTTTGCCACAACGTCGCTAACCTTTGCAGATTTCACAATATCATGAAAGTGCCAGTGCTTAGTAGCTTCATTGAAAAATAGCTCCAATACTTTCTCTTCCTTTGACGGATATGCCATTTTACTATACGTAAGATTTAGTATTATTTAAATGTTTTGCTTTTTTGCCTTACTTCCTCCATGCTCCTTTTATAAAATCATTCTTGCAATCTCCTTAAGATCTGACTCCTGCCTAACGTTGTTAAATTCAAGAAATATTTAGAATAACCTTATTCCATCGGAACCTGGCTCCAAAGAGTCCACTCATTACTTGGCGAATAAGCCCCAAAAACAAAGTATGGTGGTTGGTTCTGTCCAAAATAAGAATGTTCTACCTGGCCCCATGTCTGCCTTGCTTGTGCAGGCGCACCCATCCCATATATGCTGGAGCCAAAATATCTCCATGTCTTCATCACCCCATGGAAATCAGAGATATCTGTAGAAGCATCAGCTCCAGGCTCAACAGTCAATGCCTTATCATAACCATACTTCTTGATAATCTGAACGGCCTCTTTTATAGGAGTATTTCCCTGGCCAGGTGCCAGATGATCATCCTGATAGCCAAAATTATCTGCAAGATGAACATTGCCTATCATCTTGTTTTTAGCTAAATCATCAATCTGGTCTAAATACCATTTCTTGAACTCAGCCTCATTCTGCTCTGCCGTACTTCCTTGCTTGGGCTGGAAAAACTTCCTCCACATATTCAAGTGGCCTGTATCTAAAGTTGCTTTGATATGCGTTGCAGCTAATTCCTCTGCCTTTTCCTTTGAGATACTTTCTCTATACCATGGATTTGGCTGTTTTTGCAGCTCAAGTTTCCCAGTTTCAGGATTCTTTTTCATGACAGGCTTTTCTTTTGTTGTCAATCCTAACTCTATCTCAGGCTCAGTAAGATGCTCAACAAATTTCTCTCTTGCTTTCTCGATCAGCCATTTCAATTCTTGCGGATGCCCACCAAATCTGTCTGGAAATATGTTCTCCATCGTTATCACAATTGGATTATCAGGATTTACGGATCTATCCATAGCATGCAGAGCAGCTTCAGTATATCCTCTTACTGCAAATCTTTCAAGATATTTTATAGGTTCTTTTATGTGTTCTTTTGTCTCTGCTGTATCTTCTGCTTGCTGAAGCTGTGATCCAGAAGATTGACGCTCAAAATTTATTCTAAACCTTAAATCCTTTATCTGTTCATTTATTAACTCAAGAGGCTGCTTTGTATCAGGCGGAATTAACTGACCAACTGCACCACCTACTTTAGGGTCACTCAAAGCTAATTTCCACTTTTCATCTGGTGATATAGATTCATCCAGTTTCTCGTAGAATTCCTTAGCCTTGTTTAATTTATCTAGTTGTTCCAGGTGATTTCGCACATCTGAAGCATACTGACCAGACCAACCCCTTGAATGCCCTTCATTTGTTTCTAATGTTGCTTGCAGATATGCCTCTGTTTGGCTTGTCTTTTCATAGTCTGATAATTTTTTGCCAAGCAATCTCTCTCTAATTTCATTTTTCTCATCGGCAATATCCTTAAAATCATCATAACTTAGATATTCTGTCCTAAATTCTCCGCTCTTTTCATCAAAAACAGGAACTCTTCCCCTTGCAGGATCATAAGGATCAATTATCTTCCTGCCTTCATAATCAATATAATCTCCTTTATTGATCTGGCATGGATTATCCTCATTATCTACACCATCCTGATCATTCTCTGCCTTTTTCCATACTGGATAAGCAACCATCCTATCTTTCTCAACAGTACTCATTGCCTGCCCTGTCCTATCATCAATAAGGAAAAATCTGGCATCTTTATCTTCAGTAAGCCTCTTCTTGAACATTATTCTTCCATCAGGTCCTTCTGAGAGATTACGCTCTTCTCCTAGTAGATACATATCAGTTAAAGGCCTGTCATATTCTCCAGTATGCACAACAACAGAACCACCACCAGCAACATCAGCAGCAAAATCTATTGCTCTCTCAAGTTCTTGTTGAGCCATTCTCGCCCTATTCATATCAAATTTTATCAAATCAGATCCTTGCTCTATTGCTCCAGTCATTCCCATCATCTGGTATGCAGAATGGGTTGTAAACTCAACCTCATTGATATCTGCTAATTCTCTCATCGCCTGCCTCTGGTCCTTTCCATACATCTCTGGAGTATGCGCTTGTCTATTGCCTGATATCGCTCCTGGAAATCCGATCTCCATCTTACTCAGTCCAGACCTTATCTTGCTATAGATGCCTTGCACATTAGGTGCAGAGATTCCCATAGGAACACTCATGCCAATATCCCCTATCCCTATTCCAAGATCAGCAGCCCCAGGTGCAGAATTACTTAAAGATCCTGCACTGTCAGGATCCTCTGCCTGATAAAGGCCCCTGTCCATAGCGCCATACATATCGTTCAATGAATCATATCCTGATAAAAATTGCATCTTTTTCCTCTATTATTTTTTATGATATTTGGTGGTAAAGTACCTAAAATCTTAAGCGTCGGGGAGGGACACACACTTAGTTCTGAACTAGAGAGGGGGATATCCCAAGCGGTGCGAAGCAACGCTCACCAGCTTAACATATTATGATGTTTCTTGAAATGATGATAGACTGTCCACATACTGGCTTTGACAGCACTACCTGCCTTGCTTGCTTCTTTCTGCCTGTCCCAGTCATTTTGTTTTTCCTCTTTTCTGGATTTGGCTTTATTCAAAAGCTCCATGACTGATTTGAAGCTTGAAGAATACTTCTTTCCTTCTGGCTTAATATCTTCCTCTTTCTCTTCTGTCTTGATATTGAAATCCTCACCAGCTTCATCCAGATATCGCATCAGTTCATCTCCCAATGATTCCATCGCAACCTTTACAGAGCTGTCTACAATGCCTATAAGCTTGAAATCCTCTCTTGAGCGCATCTTTACATAATTCTCGATCTGTTTATCATCCCATGCATAAGCCCTTAGGCTGATATCCACCTTGCCGATATGTATGGGCCCTTTCTGGTATTCCTGGTGATAATTCATCTCAGGCCTGGTGCGATAAAGGAAATTTACAAGTATGCATTGATTAAGTAATTTGCCTGGTTTTTTTGCCAATATCTCTACCTCTATCATCGATGTCTCGAATGCAGTGAGTATATCAGGGCTTTCCAGCTTATTCTGGTCCATTGTCATCCTTTCTATGTTCTTGAGATAAGGCTTTACCCACATCATATACATCCTGATGATCTCATAATGCTGCCTTAGGTATTTTAAGGTAAATATCCTCCTGTTCTTTATCTCCTCATAAGTATGCTCTTTCCATGCAAGATATCCCCTTAACTTTCTTTTCAGTACTTCCCTTACTTTCCTGTTGAACTGTGCTCTGTCCCTTTCAACAACCTCATCAACATCTTCCTGCTTCAGGGGATGGGTGCTGAAAAAAAGATCAGGCAGAGTTGTGAACTGCACCTCTCTCGCCATCCCATAGACAGATGCAGGATTTTTCGCCCCCTGTTCTACCATGTCAACCCATATTCCTTTTAGTGTTATCTCTGCTGACTCTCTTGATTTTGATTCAGTATCAATAGAGTCCTTATAATAGCCAAGCCTTTCATCCAATATTCTTAATTCTCTAACTAACTGGAATAGTTCCTTTACCATTTTTCCTACTGTAGCAAGGAACTGGCTTACCTTATCCTGCTGCATCCCTAATCTTTGCTGCGAAGATCCGAAAAAAGATGAGTTTTCTGCAGCAGAAAACACATCTGTTATCTTGATTATGTTTGGAAATCCTACAAAATTCCTGAGATATTCAAGCACCCAGAAATAGGGCTCTTCAATCGACATATTGTATGCTTCTACAACAAGGCGATATCTATTCAGGGGCTTGACAAATCCAGTGAATACAGGCTTGACTTTTCTGACTTCTTCATCCTTCTCTGGTTCTTGAAATCCGAATTTCTCCAGGTCTTCTTCAGTTATCATATATTCCCTCTTGATTTTATTACTATTTATTATTTTCTACATAATGTAATTACAAAACCGATATGCTTCACTAATCTAGCATTTGTTTTTTCTACTAACTCATCTCTAAGCTCTTTTTTTGTTTTATTTTCCATTGATGATTTCAGCATTTTTACTTTTATGACCTTTTTTTTCTTAAGTTGCAGCTTTATCTCATCTATTGTTCCTTCTGTCAATCCTGATTTGCCTATCCTTACACTAACTGCCGTATTTTCTTTTATATCCATAGCTATCAACCTTCATCGTTTATATTATGCTGCACTTTATCATGGCCTAATGTCTGCCTGTTTTTTAATTCTTCTATATGCCCGAATTTATTCCTGATCATCTTATCCATATCATTTCCAAATTGTTCTATTAATATTGAGACATGATCCCCCCCTAAGAAATGGGGCAATATCACATAATCTGCGCCAGCATCATATAATTCCAGCGCATCTTCTACTTTATATGCTGTAACAAATACTATTGCTTTTTTATTTGTCTCTTTTGTCTTTTTTATGAGCAGACTATTATCTCTTTTATCAGGAGATGTAGATATCACCATTGCAATCTGGTTCAATCTTATCCTCTCAAGTATCTCTATATCTCCAATATCACCATATATACAATGTATGTTCTCTTTTATCAGTTTCTTTATTACCTCTGGATTAAAGTCAACAACCAGTAATTTTTTCTTTAGGATATGCAGTTTCTTGACTATGGAGTATCCTATCCGGTCATATCCTACTAAAAGTACATCATATTTCTGGTTCTTATTGGATAGTTCCAGGCCATTTTTTCCATTTGTTGAGAAACGGTCAAACCTTTTCAGGAAATTAGACATTTTTGAATATATCATATATTCATATTTTATGAAATAGCTTGTTGATGCCATTGTCAATACAGCAATTATGGCAATTATTGAAAATAGTTCCTGGCTTATATGCCCCATTATCAGCCCCTGTGTGACTATGATCAGGGAAAATTCACTTGTCTGTGCTAATGAGATAGATGTAAGGAAAGAAGTCCTTCTCTTATAGCCAAAAAAGGATGTTATGAATAAGGTCACAAAAGGTTTTACAAACCAGACTATGGCTATAAGCAGTATTGTTATGAATAGATGGTCGATTGAAAGTTTCACTATAGACATTCCCAAAGACACAAAAAAGATTGTAGAGAAGAAATCCCTCATTGACCTTACCCTGCCGATTATTTCATAATTATATGGGAGATTTGCTAATGCCACCCCAGCAACAAAAGCTCCAATAGATATAGAAAATCCAAGCCCATAATGAGCCAATAAGGAAAAGACAAAGCAAACCCCCATAGCTGCTAAAAATAATAGCTCCTGGCTCTTTGCTGCAAACTTAAATAACCAGGGAAAGATATACTTGTTCGCGCTTCTTGCAATCACAATAATGACCAGGCCCTTCCATAATGAGAGTAAAAGCAGGGCAAGTGTAAAATGCTCCAGGCTTGCTAATATAGAAATTGCGAATATTGCTATAATGTCTTCCATCAATAAAAACCCAACTATTATTCTGCCGTGTAATGTATCAAGTTCATGCTTATCTGAAAGTATCTTGATTACAACCATTGTTGATGAGAAAGATATTATGATGCCAATATATACAGCTTCCAGTTTTGTAAATCCTGCAATAAGCATGAGTATGAAACCTATTGAAAAAAATATCAATGTCCTTGCAGCTCCCCCTAAACTCGAAACCAATCCTACATTCTTCAGTTTCTTCATATCTATTTCTAAGCCGACAATAAACAGCAGGAAAGCAATCCCCATCTCTGATAGTGTTTCTATTATGCTTCTGTTTGTTATTATCTGCAGGATAGGCCCTAATAATAGTCCTGTCAGCACATAAGCAGGAACCAAAGGCTGCTTCAACAGCTTAGCAAGAAACGCAAAGAAAGTAGCGATTATAATAATCAATCCTATGTCCATAAATATATTATTCACTAACATCTATCATTCCTCTTTTTTGTTTAACTGCTGCAAATAACCTTTTTCAGATAAATACGCAAGCATGATGTTCTTTACTTTCTCAGCTTCCTTTAACCCATAACCTTTGATAGAATGAAGTAACTTGATCTGTTCCCTATCCAGGCTGATTGAGACTCTTTTTACCATATTTACATATATGTAACGAATTTAATACAAATTAATTACTTATATTATACATATCTGTAATAGTAGTATTTAAATGTTTCGGAGACTAAACTTTTGCGTTTTTAACTA
>JAGLMD010000108.1 GCA_023140175.1 Nanobdellota archaeon
AATATAGTTTAGCTTAATACACACGAAAAGAAAAATGCCCTATTCTAATGGTATTGGATTTATTGAGATTAATTGCTTTCCATACATAGTCATAGAAATTAAAAATTTCTGGGACGCCAAAAATCTTTGATTTTTGAGCGTGTGGGAAAATTTCGACCGAAAAGTTGCAAATCTGTAGTATAAATGGCGTAAGCCCTATCCTGTAAAAGAAGTTAGAGCCCCAGAATTTTTCAAAAATCAAAAGGTTTATATATAAGTACACATATATTATGTGTATACACATAATAGAGGAATAAAAATGGTAACTATGACTTTAGCAGTTCCGGGTGAACTTAGACATAAAATGGAATCTTTTCCTGAAATGAATTGGTCTGAAGTAGCTAGGCAAGCATTTAATCAGAAGATAAGTGATTTAGAATTTCTTAGAAAATTCAAATCTAAAAGTACATTTACTGAAGAAGATGCTTTAAAGATAGGGGCAGAAGTAAGCAGAAAAGTTGCAGCAAGACATAAAAGGAGGTAATTAAATGGAGCTTGTTGTTGATGCTAATATATTATTCGCTGCTTTAATAAAAGTTAGTGCTACTTCTGACTTAATAGTTGACAATTCATTAAACCTTGTCTCGGTTGAATTTATTTTTGAAGAATTTGAAAAATATAAAAATCTGATTAAGGAGAAAACAGAAAGAACAGAGAATGAGTTTGAAAGATTTATAGAAATTATTCAGAAAAGAATAAAATTGATCCCTTATGAAGAATTTGAATCATTTATGGATGAAACAGAAAAATTATCCCCTGATCCAAAAGATACTGAGTATTTGGCTTTGGCATTGAAATTAAATTGTACTCTCTGGTCTAATGATAAAAAATTAAAAACTCAAGATAAAGTCAAAGTTTATTCTACAGAAGATTTAATGAATGAATTGAAGAAGTGAGATTGTTGGGCTCTTTCTATTTTTAGACCGATTTGCAATTGTATTTAATCGGTGTTAATTTCTCGCATGAGGAGGGAGACCAGGACGAGCGGACGCGAGTCACTGATGGTTCGACCACTCTTGTGCGAACTGGAGCACTGCAGAAGCGTGAAGGTAGTTGAAAACTGGCCGCATTAAGACAAAACAAACTATAGGATATCAATCAAACGAAAAGAGGGCAGGAATTCTATTCATAAATACCTAACTTTTTAAATGCTGCTAGAACTAGGATTAATATAATGGCATCATTGAACACATGTTTTTATTATATGGATATGAATGGTACTAAAGAAGCCGTTAATAGGTTAGCAACTGTCTCAGATGAAGAACTGAAACAGCACAGTAAAAAACCATTTCTAGATTATATTGTAGGTACTAGTTTCTTCGATGTTTTTTGGTCAGAGAAATCTTCTCAAAGATACTATAATCGGATAGCTGCTCGTAAAATGATTGAAAAAGGAACTCGAGACCTAAACAGAGTACTCTACAATCGATAAAAACTGACCCAATTCTTGCTCCATTAATTGGATATTCTTTGCGGCCAGTTAATTGAAACTAATTCCTCAGCCTGTCTCATAATTAATGCATATTTCTCTCGTCGACAAATAAAAACATTTATATACTTCATCGTCTATAAAATTCAATAAAATGAGGTGATTTCTATGGCATACATTGCTTCCAACAAAAACCAAAACTGGCTTATTCCATTAAATATCAAAGAAATGATACCAAAGGATCATATCTGCTTTCTTGTAGAAGACTTTGTAGAAAGCTTAGACTTCTCTAACTTTGACCTAATATATGAAGGTGCTGGTCATCCTGCATATCACCCAAAAATCATAATGAAAATACTAACTTATGGAATGCTCTGCAAAATAAGGTCAAGCAGAAAGCTTGCCAAAGCAACAATTGAAAATATTGCCTTTATGTACCTTGCAGAGAAAGTAAACCCCGACTTTCGAACAATAAACCGCTTTCGAAAAGA
>JAGLMD010000109.1 GCA_023140175.1 Nanobdellota archaeon
AACTTTTTGCCATGTACCTTCCTATGGTATGCGCTCACAGTATTGTATGACGGAACAGTAGTTCCCTGTCCCCAGGATTTCTTTGGAAAATTAGAGTTAGGCAACCTGAAGAAAGAGAAGCTAAAGGCTATCTGGAATAATGATAAAACAATTAAATTAAGGAAAAGCATGTTTAATAGTGAATTCAAAAAAATAAGTCCATGCAATAATTGCGACAGGCTTTACAGAAAGAATGTATGGGGCATACCCATAAAGAATTTAAGAGCATTAGTTTATGGGAGGTTCTGAGAATGAAAATACTTGGAATACATGGTGTATTAGATGGGGGTGCTGCATTAATAGAAGATAATAAAGTTATTACTGCAATAAATGAGGAAAGATTGAATAGGCTGAAATTAACAAAAGGATTTCCAGCTAAATCAATAGAGAAAATCTTCGAAATAAATAATATCTCTGCTAAAGATATTGATTTTGTCGCAGTAGTTGGCAGAAGGGGCTGCTTATATCCTATTACAAAGCCTTTTATTGAATGGCTTAAAGATCCTGATAACAAAATCATTAAGCTAAAGAATGATTTTGAATGTTTTATTGCTCCTTTTTTTGGCCAGAGCGATTTTATGTGGGAATTATTCCAAAAATCAAGAAGAATTCCTGCACCAATCAAAAAGCAAAAAATAAAAAAATTCCTAAAAGACAAATATGGCTTAACCTGCCCTGTTTATTTTATTGACCACCATTATGCCCATATCTGCTCAGCATATTTTACTTCTGGTTTTGATAATGCAGTTGTTATTAGTATGGATGGCGGAGGAGATGGTTTCTCTTCAAGAGTTTATAAAACAGAAAAAGGAAAATTAGTGAATGTCCATAATGTTACTACATATAACTCATTAGGTAATTTTTATTCCTATATAACAAAATTATTAGGATATAAAGCACACAAACATGAAGGCAAAATCACAGGATTAGCTGCATATGGAAAGCCTATCTACCTTGATATGTTCAAAAAGCTCATTACATACAAAAACGGAGAAATAAAAAATATGAGTAATTCCATGATGTGGGGAACATATAATAAAATAAAGAAATTGCTGCCAAAAGACTACAAAAGAGAAGAGGTAGCAGCTAGCATACAGGCACTATTAGAAGATGTAGCATCAAAATATTGTGAATATTGGATAAGCAAGGTAGGTTATAGAAATGTAGCTTTAGCCGGCGGAGTATTTGCAAATGTAAAGCTCAATCAAAGAATCCATGAATTAAGCTGTGTTGATAATATATTTATCCATCCTGGAATGGGCGACGGCGGCCTGGCTGTTGGAGGGGCTTTTGCCCTTAATTTAAAAGTAAATCCAGAAGCAAAAAGTGAAAAAATACAAGATGCGTATTTTGGGCCAGAGTATACAAATGAAGAAATAGAAAAAGAGCTAAAGCAGCACAATCTAAAATATAGATATCATGAAGATGTAGAAGTTGAGATTGCAAAATTATTGGCAGAAGGTAAAGTAGTTGCCAGATTCAACAGTAGAATGGAATATGGGCCAAGAGCTCTCGGAAATAGAAGCATACTTTACCAGCCAACAGATCCTACAGTTAATGATTGGCTGAATAAAAAACTAGTCAGGACTGAATTCATGCCTTTCGCTCCAGTCACATTGACAGAATTTGCTGAATCATCATATAAAAAACTCAAAGGAGCAGAACATGCAGCTAAATTTATGACCATTACCTTTGACTGTTCTGAGCAAATGAAAAAGAAATGCCCTGCAGTTGTACATGTTGATGGCACTGCAAGACCACAGATGATAGATGAAAAAACCAATCCAAGCTATTACAAAATCTTAAAGGAATATAATAAGCTAACTGGCATCTCAAGCATCATAAACACCAGCTTTAATATGCATGAAGAACCAATTGTTTGCTCCCCATATAATGCCATAAGGTCTTTCAGGCAAGGTCACCTGGATTTCTTGGCAATAGGTAATTTTATAGTCTCTAATAAAGAAAATGAATAAGAAAAAGCTACAGAATAACTCAAAATTGTTAAATCAGCAGGAGTTTTATAGAAGATATGGCGAAGAATGGTCATCTTTTGAACGTCGTCAATTTGAATATATTGCTACTTCCTACAAAGTGTCAAACCTTTGTGCACTTATGGAAGGATTCAGGCCTCAACGAATCATAGATTTCGGTTGTGGCTTAGGCGATGCTCTTGATATGCTAGCCAAACATTTCCAGGTTATAGATGCTATCGGTATTGATACATCATCTACAATGATTACATATGCAAAAAAACAATATCCAGAATACACCTTTTTAAAGGGAGGTATTGAAAAACTTAAGACGACACATGCAGATCTTATTACCTTTTTTGATGTGCTGGAACATACAGAAGATATCCCTGCTTTTCTGAAAGTTGCACAGAGAAATGCTAAATATATAGGAATTAAAATCCCTCTAGAGAAAAGCCTACTAATTACCCTTTTGAATAACCTACACTTAAGGCAAAAAAGGAGTCGACTTTATAACTCTGATGGACACTTACATGAATTCAATGAGTCAGATTTGGACTTTATTTTTAAGAAGGTAGGGCTCAATGTTATTAATAAAAAAGTGGATATCACACCAAAGAAACTCCAATTCAGCAGATATATGATGAATCGAATGAAGGCAAAAGTGGGGGGCATAGCAAGAATAAAATATGCTGGGAATGTTATCTTAAGTAAGTTACCATATAGTATATCTAGTCCTTTGATTCAGATCATCAACGGTACAAACTTCTTTGTACTGCTTAAATGCTAGGCATAAAAAATTGTTGAACAATAATAAAAATAATCCATGAGTTATTATAAAAATGAAAAATCCTAAAGTAAGTGTTATAATTCCAGCTTATAATAGCGAGGATACTATAGAAAAATGCATAAAAAGTGTACAAAGCCAGAGTTATAATAATTATGAAATAATAGTTGTTAATGATGGTTCAGAAGATAAGACATTACAAAAAATAAAGAAATTTAATTGTAAAGTTATAAATCTAAAGAAAAACAAAGGGCTTTCTAATGCAAAAAATATGGGCATTAAGGCTTCTAATGGTAAATACATATATATTTTAGATTCAGACTGTGAAACAGGAAAGGATTGCATAAAAATTATGATAAAAGAATTCTTAAAATCCAAAAATGTTGGAATTATAGGGGGAACATGCCTAAGCCCCTCTAAGAATATTATGGCATTAGTTTATGATGTTGCTGAAAGATATAAAGATATAAGCACATTTGAAAAAAAGGAATTGCATTATATTTCAGGCTCTAATATGTGTATAAAGAGGGGAGTTATTGAAAAAATTGGGGGTTTTAACAAAAACCAGCCAATGCATGAAGATTTTAATTTTACATTCAGGGCCAGACTAAATGGATATAAAATAATGTTCCAACCGAAAGCAAAATCTTTTCACCATAATAGGAATACCTTGAAAAAGTATCTTAATCATGCTTTCAATGCAGGAGTTTATGGCACAATTTTTAGGCTAAAATACAAAAAGTTAGTTCCATATGGCAGGTTTTACACTCGTAACCGCTTAATGTCTATTTTATTATCACCATTATTTTACATATTTTCTTTATTAAGGATCATAAAAAAGAATTTAGGATTTAGGCCCATTAAGGAAATCATTATTGTATTGCCTTTCCTTTGTATTGGCCAGGCAGCCTGGACAACAGGATGTATAAAAGGAACATTTTTATCCATCAAATTAAACAAGGAGATTAATTAAGGAAGATGGACAAAAAAAATCAATTGACAATCCTAAGAGTTATGATAAGTATAGCCTTAATAATATTTATCCTCCTCAAAGTAGATTTATATAGGATGTTAACTGGATTAAAATCAGTAAATCCTGTTTTTATTCTTCTTGCATTTTCAACAATGGTAATCTCTCTTTTTGTGAGGTCTTTTCTGTGGAAAACATCCCTCTCAGTGCAGAAGATCAAGGTTCCATTTAGATTCTTAATCTATTTAAATATCATATCATCATTTTTCAATCATTTTCTGCCCACTAGTATGGGCGGCGATATTGTAAAAGCATACAAGCTTTCAAAATATAGTAAAAAAAATGTCAAGTCCATTACTACAGTGATAGTAAACAGGATGAGCGGTTTTTTTGCCTTGATAACATTAAGCGTTTTAGGTGTTATTCTCGGCTTTGAATTAATCAAAGAAACAAAGATTGCTATTATCGTGTTTACTCTCTTATTCATTTCTATAGCCTGCATACTATTTATTTTTAACAGAAGATTAGTGAACAAATTTGGTTTTATCAAGAGGATAATAAGCTCTTTTGATAAGAAGGGCATAGTCAAGCAATTCTATGAATCATTTTACATTTATAAATCTAACAAGAAAAAGGCACTTTTTATCTATGCAATTGCACTACTTTCACAAACTATTGTCATGTTTTATTATCTCTTCATTATCTCTTCTCTTAGTTTAAATGTTCCTTTCTTATATCTGATGATAGTTGTTCCAATTATATCAATCTTAGAAATGCTGCCAATTTCATTAAATGGGTTAGGCGTAAGGGAAGGTGCGGCACTATTCTTCTTTACAAAAATAGGCATTGATCCAGCTTCAGCTGTATTAATAGGGATAATAATTTATATGCTCAGGGTTTTTGTTGGCATAATTGGGGGATTAGTGTATGCTTTCAGTAAAAGATAATATTGGCAGCAAAAAAATCATTATAAGCATAGTTGTCTTATGTTTAATAGTTGGCCTCTTGAGCTGGGTATATATTGGAAAGAGCAGAGGCATACCATTCGTAAAAAGAATGCAGTGGTCAATCGGTATTTATACTGGCGATTCTCCGCTTAACCTTATAGGTGCAAAGAACATTAAAAATCCAGTCTTGACAGCAAAGGATGTGAAAGATACCCAAGCAGAATTTGTGGCAGATCCATTCATGGTATATGAAAACAATAAGTGGTACATGTTCTTTGAGATTCTTAACAAAAAAACAGATCAAGGAGATATCTCAGTAGCAACAAGCAAGGAGGGATTGCACTGGAATTATGAACAAATAGTTCTTGATGAGCCATTTCACCTTTCTTATCCTTATGTCTTCAAATGGAATGATGAATATTATATGATTCCTGAGAGTTATGAAACACAATCTATTAGATTATATAAGGCAGAAGAGTTTCCTGCTAAATGGGCTTTTGTCAGGACACTTGTTGAAGGCAAAGATTTTGTAGACAATTCACTCTTGTATTACATTAATACCTGGTGGTTATTTTCAAGTACAACTTCAAATGATATGTTATATTTGTATTATTCTGATGACATTCTCGGAGAATGGAAAGAGCATCCTTCAAGTCCGGTTGTGGATGGAGATGCTAATATAGCAAGATTGGGTGGAAGAATTATTATATATAATGACAAAATCATAAGATTTGCACAGGATGCTTATCCAAATTATGGAAATCAGATAAGGGCATTTGAAATAACTAAACTTACAAAAGATAGCTACAAGGAAGAAGAAGTTATAGAAAGCCCAATATTAGAGCCTACTGGCAAAGGTTGGAATATGTATAAAATGCACCAGGTTGACCCCCATCATGTTAAAGATGGTAATTGGATAGCATGCGTAGATGGATGGTCTGATGACCTCATATTTGGGCTTAATATTTAAAAAGAGGGTTTAATTTCACTCACTAAAAGGTATCTAAATGAAAATTAAAGACATAAAAAACAAAATTAAATCGATCCTTAAATCTAGGCTATTCATTATACTATTATTAGTCCTTATATATCTTATTCTTGCAAATGATGGCTATCATCAATGGGATGAAGCATGTTACTTGAGCGAAGCTGCTTACCATGGGGAGATAGGTTACCAATGTTTTGAGTCTGACCATTATTCATTCCATATTTTCTTATTAACTTTTTTAGTTGATATATTCGGAAAAGGGCTCTTTGGCTTATTTGCAGTAGATTTTGTCTACGCATTGCTTATGCTAGGATTCTTTTATATATGCTACCTTATATTTAAGGAAATATTAGCTAAAGAAAATGATGCATTTATCACATCATTGATATTGATGTTCCTTCCACTCTCATTATATTTTGGGCATAAGACTATGACTGAAGTGCCTGCTATGCTATTGGGTGCAGTTAGCCTATTGTTTTTTATAAAGGGCTATAAATCAGAAAATAAAAAGAGAATTTTCTATTATATCCTATCAGGACTCTCGCTTTACGTTTCATCAATCTCCCGCTTTGACGGACCAGTATTATTCTTCTCTTTTGTAGGGGCTTTATGCTTAATCTCAATAAAAAACAAATTTAAGGTATTTGAAGCAAAGAAAGTTCTTATTTCAGCATTATATATTTCGCTTATTTTCTTCATTATCTTTTCATCTGTCTTTTTTGTCTTTAGATTCAATGGATATGAAAGATTTATCTCAAGTAAGACAATATATGAAACCTTAAATATGGAATATGATGAAAGCAAGCTTCCCCAGACATATGAGCATTATCATAGCAAAGAACGAGCTGTAGAAAGAACTGCAATAGAAACTTTCCAGGTAATAATCTATAATTTTTTTAGAAGAGTTCTCTTAGGGGGGTCATTATTCTATTTGCTGGCTATCCTTTCCTTATGTTATTGGAAAGAGAAAGGGTTCAGATTTGCTTTTTTATGGTATTTCCTAAGCCTTATTCCTATTGCTTCCACAACAGAATTTGCAGAGACAAGATATCTGTATATGTCTTCCGCGCCTTTAGCTATTCTTGTATTTCTAGGACTTAAGAAGATATTAAGCTGGATAAAAAAAGACAAATCTAAAAAAATTGCTTTAGTTGCAATTATGTCTTTGTTTGTAATCACAAATCTGAGCTTTATCTATTATATTGAAATAGCTATATCAGGAAGAGATTATAATAATCTGATAAGACAGCTTGATACGCAGTATGATGATTATACAATCTTGACTCCAAATAACTGGGCTGATTATTCCTTCTTGAGATTTGCATATCCTGAAAAGAAGATAATTTCTGTACAGACATTAGAGGATGGGACAAGGACTTATAATGGAAAGGAAGAGGTCAAGAATATAGAACAATTAAGAAAAATAGATAATGTCCAAATATTCATATGCCATCAAAGGATAAGAGAAGTAAGATTGCTTGAAAAGATATTCACAAATACTCCTTTTAATATCAGGCCAGGTGCAAGGGGAATATGCAAAAATAGTTGGCTTTGGATCGATGAAAATATTCAGTTAACTGAGATTTATAAAAGCGGAAGCTATACTGCTTATATCGCAGAGGAAAAATGAAGAAGCCTTATTATTTCTTAATTATTACATTATTCCTGCTGCCAACAATAGTTGGCTATCTAACAAATACAGATATGCATTTCTCTGGATTGACGTATACAACAGATGGAAACACATACCTTTCTTTTATGAATCAGGCAAAAGAAGGAAAGTTATTATTTACCAACATGTATACATCAGAAGAAGTTCCAAGTATAATGTTCCGCCCTACATATTTGTTGGCTGGCTGGCTATCTTATGCCACAAGATTGCCAAATATTGTTGTTTATCATCTTTTCAGGATTATTGGAATAGTCTTATTCGTCTTTTTATTAGAAAAGCTTATTTCTCTTTATTTTAAAGATCAAAAACATAGAGATCTTACTTTGCTTTTGGCTTTATTTGCAGCAGGCATAGGTTTCTTTTTCAAATTCTTGACATTATTCGGCATTAAACAATATGGTTCAACCGATTTATGGGTTATTGATGGGAATAATTTTCTCATATTACTTAGCCACCCTCATACAATCTTCTCTTTAGTTCTTATGTTGGCCAGTGTATACTTTTTCCTGAAATGGAATAAAGAAAATAACCTAAAAAATATTATTTTATCTTCAATATTTGCCTTTATTCTTGGTTTTGAACATCTTTTTGATGTCATAACATTATATCTTGTAATATCTTTTTTTATGCTTGATCAATTTGTTGTGAAAAAGAAGATAAATTGGAATAAGATAAAACACCTTTTAATCTTTGGAATAATAACTTTGATTCCATTTATTTATACTTATATCATATTTACAGCATTTCCTTCTTTTGCTTCATGGAATGCTCAGAATGTGTTAGAAAGTCCAAAGTTACTTCATGTTATCTTTGGCTATGGTATAATGTATGGGTCATTTATTTTATTCTTATTACATTCCTTTGTAAAAAAGAACTATAATGAGCTAAAACCAGAAGTAAAATTTATCATTTATTGGATAGTTGCTGTGCTTATTCTGATATATTCGCCATTTAATATCCAGAGAAGATTCTTTGAAGCAGTTCATATACCTTTTGCTATAATTACTGGAATATTTCTTTTTACGGTCTTAAGGCCATATTTGGCAGATAAATTTAACAAAAAAATAGTCACTTTTGTAATATTCCTGATAATTGCTTTATCATTACCAACTAATCTATATCATTTATTTAACCAAACTTACTATGCCCATAATGCAAGGGGCATTTTCCCTTATAGTATGGCAAGATATCTTTATTCTGAGGAAGTTGAAGCACTTGAATGGTTGTCAGAAAATGCAGAAAAAAATGCAGTTATACTCTCAACTTATAATATCGGTAATTATATTCCTAGATATATGAACAATAAGGTTTATCTTGGCCATTGGGCACAGACAATAGACTTTGATATAAAATCTGAAGAAATTACAGATTATTTTAAAGAAAATAATGGGATGCAAAAAATCAGAGGAATTAAATATGTATGGTATGGTATAGATGAAGAAATGTTAAATAGTAACTTCATGCCCAATGATTCAAAGATTGTATTTCAGAATGACAAAGTAAGTATATTTAGAATGTCTTAATTAAAAATGGGAACAGTAAAAAGAGTTGCAAAAAACAGCCTATGGAATTTTTTTGGCACTAACGCCATGAAAAT
>JAGLMD010000011.1 GCA_023140175.1 Nanobdellota archaeon
AAATAGAAAGATTTAAATATAACTATTAACTTTTAGTTAATAATTATTAACAAAATGGAAACAATAAACTCAACAGCTATGAAGATAACAAAACACTTATTTAAAGACTTTTCTGCAACACATACTGTGACTTCTATAACGAAAGAACTAAACATGAGTCGTGTAGGGGTGTGGAAAATTCTAAAAAAGCTGCAGTCAGACAAGGTTATTACATTGACACCTGTTGGCTTGGGTAAGACAAGTACTTATATTGTAAAGCTACGTTGGGACAACCTTCTTGTTGAGAAATCTTTAGCATTGTATCTTACAGAAGAAGCCTTAAAGCAACGCAGGTGGAGACTAAATTTTGCTGATCTTGAGGGAATTATAGACTTTTTTCTTCTCCATGGAAGCATTTTATACTCTAAACAGGCAAATGACATTGATATAATTAGCGTTGCTCAGAAAAAGAAGTTTATAAAGATACAACAGACTATTGATAAGGTACAAAAAACACTAACTAAAAGAATACATGCGATTAATTTTACAGAAACTGAATTTGAGCAACAATTAAAGCAAAACAAGGCTTTTATTGAGGCTGTTAAAAAAGGAATTATCTTATTTGGACAGGAAAAATTCATTCAATTTATGAAAAAGGTGCATAAAGTATGAGTATAAGAAGGAAAGTACAAGATTGTTTCCTTAGTGCAAAGAAGGATGAAGAAAAAGGGAAAAAGCATAGGGGCTTGTTATTAGTAGGAAAAGACGATAAAAAAGCTGAAGAATATATACAGAAAGCAAAGAAAAACCTAGAAATTTGTGAATTATATAGGGAGGGGGGATTAGATTATAAAATACCAGAAGAATGGTTTTACACCCTATATTATTGTGCTTTGGCAATATTAGCAAAATTTGGGATTGAGAGTAGAAGCCAACGCTGTACTGCCCTATTTTTGACATATGCAAAGGAGAGGGATATTATTGATTATGATGATGAGTTTATTGATAGAATAACAGTATATAGCGGCAAGGAAGAACGATCTGATGTCGATAATAGAGAAAATGCTAGATATGGTTCTTCTGTAAAAAGCGAAGAGATTATGGAAAAGTATGATATGATGATGTATATGTGTAAGAGAGCTATTTCTCAGTGTGAAGATGTAATTTTTTCAGAGAATCCTTTTGTAGTACCAAAAGAGTTAATAGAAATTATGTTCTAAGGAATCTAGATTTATCTCAAATACTGCTGACTGAAGTCTGCAGTATTTATCGGGATAAAATAATAAAGGCTTAGTTGAATGTATAAATGCAGATGAGAGTTCCGGGAGGATTTACAGATTAACTAAAAAAGGCAGAGAGATAATGGCGCATTTAGAGAAGAGTGAAATGAAATAATAGTTTATTGTTCCATATAAGGAACATTTGTTCCATAAATAGAACAAAAAGAAAGAAAAAATATTTAAAAATATCCTCAAATAATTTCAATTATTTTATTTGGATCAACTGCAATAGGCGCTGATACCCCAGAAAGTGATATAGATATTTTGATTATATCCAGAAAAGAGATTAAAATTAAGCCACTGAATGCAGAAAAAATGCTGAAAAAGGAACTGGCAATAATAAAATATCAGCATTCGGAATGGAGAAGAAAAGCAGAAATAGATAAGGTGTTTTATGATAGCGTTATTATTGAGGGAATATCGCTTTATGGGCAATTGCCTGTGGTGAAATAATGAATGTGCAGGATTGTTTTGAAAAGGGATTATTAAAAAAAGAGACAGCTGATATTGAAAAGTCAAAGAAATCAATAAATACAGCTAAATACAAGCTAAATCTTGCAAAAAGACTTTTTGAGCTAAAAATATTTGAGGAAACAATAACAAATTCTTATTCAGCGATGTTTCATGCTGCAAGAGCATTGTTATTTATGGATGGAATTAAGGAGAAGAGCCACTATGCTCTTTTTTTATACATTAAAGAAAAATATTCAGATAAATTAGAAAGAAGATTTATTAATGAATTGAATACGTTAAGGTTAGAAAGCCATGAGATCAACTATGGTTTAGAAAAATCAGAGATAAAAGAAGATGATGCAGGGGATGTTACTAAGATAGCAAATGATTTTATCTCTGCAGTTGAAAAAATAATTTAATGAAATGAGGCTTTCCTCAATATTTCTATTTCTCTATTTCTGCTAAAAACAGGAAAATATTATCCTTCAAAATCGCTAAATTTATATACGAATGTTCGTAAGAATATTTATTCGATTGTTAAACATATTTATGTCTTATTAAAAAAAGGGGCGAAACTAAAATGGAGGAGGAACTGAAAAAAGCGGCTGAAGAATGGAAAAGAACATTTGATTCAATGGTCGATGGCATATCAATCCATACTACTGACTTTAAGATCCGGAATGTAAATGTAACTATGTGCAATATGTTTGGAAAGAAAAAAGAGGAGATGATAGGCAAAAAGTGTTATGAAGTGTTTCATGGAAAGAGATCTCCTCTTACGATATGCCCTCAGAAAAGGGCAATAACCTCCAAAAAGAGGCAATCTGCAGAATTCTTTGAGCCACTTTTAAATAAGTGGGTGTCGGTAACTTCATCACCTGTTTTAAATGGGCAAGGAGGGGTGATTGAGCTTGTTCATATTGTTCGAGACATTACTGATAAGAAGAATGAAGATAAAATCATCCAAGGGAGAAACGAGGAACTTGAGAGATTTCATAAATTAGCAGTTGGCAGAGAGTTGAAGATGATTGAATTGAAGAAGAGGATTATGCAATTGGAAAAAAGTGCAGATGGAGTTAAGTAAAATGATTACTATATTCTTAATAGGGGCGGGTGTATGTATGTTCCTTTTATCAGTTAGGAAATACATAGCAATAATCAAATATGCCCCCTCAGGCAGTCTAAGAATCAGATGGATATTTTTATTTGTACTCACAGTGTTTTTTTTATTGGGTTATATTGCTCAGATAATTATCGAATATCGGGATCTAATAGTCAATGAAAAAGTTCTAATTGGCCTTGTTTACTTATTTGGCGCAATATATGTATTACTTGTTGTCTCTCTATCACTCTCAACTATTAAACAGTTCGGAGAGGAAGATAAAATCAAAGAGAGAAGCGAAAAGTTGGAATTATTTGTCAGGGAACGCACAAAGGAATTGGGAAAAAAGTCAAAGGAACTCGAGAAATCAAAGAAAGAACTGGAAAATAAAGTACTTGAACTTGAAAAATTTAACACTCTTTCTGTTGGCAGAGAACTCAGAATGGTTGAGCTGAAGAAGAAGATTAAGGAGCTAGAGGAGAAGCTTAAATGAAAATAATCTTACTGAATATAAAATGGTGAAAAAATGGCAAGTGAAGTAAGGATAAAGATAGCTGCTATGATAATAGCAGTGTTTATAATTGGACTATCAGTTATAGGGTGTACAAGACAAGAAGAAATTCCTATAGAAATAGCTGAAAATGATGTTTTAGAAGAGCCAAATATTCAGGAAAAGATAAAGCTAGTTTATGCTGTTCATTGGATGGACAAGACCCAGCTAGATGGAATATACGAAGATGGCAGGCTAAAGTCAAAGGGATTAAAACAATATCTGAATGAATATACAGGGCTGCATCCTGAAATAGAATTTGAGATTCTGAGCATACCTTATGGGGAATATGCTGCTAAGCTGGAGCTTTTACATGAGATTGACAGTGTTCCGGACATTTATCAGATTTATTCTTCATGGGGTGTCCTGTATGCAGAATTAGGCATGCTAGATGAACTGCCTCAAGACCTTAAGGAGGATGTTATCCAGAATTATGTGTCAACAGCAGGCGTTACAATAAACGGGGAAATAAGGGGAATACCGACTGAGATCAATGATTTTGCATTGCTTTATAATAAGGCTCTTTTCAGGGAAGCGGGTGTGGTTGATGAAGAAGGCAATGCGAAGTATCCAGAAACATGGGAAGAGCTGGTCGATGCTGCTGTGAAAACTACTAAGAAAGATGAGAATGGAAATATAGCCCAGTATGGGTATGCATTTTTGAAAGGGATGGATTGGGGTGTAGTTGATCCTTTTTTATCTTTGTTATTTAGCAATGAAGGCGATTATATTTCTGAAGATTATGCCCAATGTTTGCTTAACAGTTCTGAAGGCATTGAAGCATTAGAAGCAATCCTTGAATTATTTGATAATGGCGCAACAGATGCAAATTCAAATGTTTTTGATTTTGGAAAAGGAAATGCAGTGATGATCATTGCAGCGCCATGGATGGAGGCAATGTTTAGAGAAACTATTGGAGATGAGTTTGATACAGTTGTTGGAGTGGCGCCAGTTCCATATTTGAAGAAATCGGCCAGCCTTCAATACAGCTGGTTTATGGGTGTTATGGGGAAGAGCAAGCACAAAGAAGAAGCCTGGGATTTCCTTAGGTGGTTTACTTCTGAGATTCAGCCTGACAGGAAAACTACAAGATATGGCGATTTATTGGCAAGAACTATCGGCGCAATTCCCAGCAGGAAAATAGATATTGAGGGCAATAAGGATAGGCTCAACAGCCCATTTAAGAAAGTATTTGTCGATGAACTGGAAAATTCAGTGCCAGAGCCAAACGTGATGCAGGGCTCTGAGATAAGGAAGATTTTAATGAGGGAAATTGAATCAGCATGGATTGGCGAGAAGAGTGCTAAAGAGACATTAGATGAGGCATGCGCTAGTATCAACGAGATTCTGGCGCAGCATTATCCAGGGTAAAGTTAAGAAGAATTATGCTTGCTTGTAAGAAAGAAGCATATATAATAAATTGAGAATAAGTGTAAACAGGGCAGAAGAATGAGAATTAAGTTAAGCAGCATATTATTTAAAATCCTTTTTTTCGGAGTTATTTTAATCTTTATATCCCTTTTTACCTTTTCTTTTTTCTTAGTAAAAACTGAACAAAACAGGCTGTCTGAGGATATATTATGGGATGGATTGGTTTTTGCAGAGTTTACTGCCCAGTCCATCTATGAAGATTATTGGCTGTATTATACTCATCCAACAGAGGGGTTTTTTGAGAGATTCATGGAACGTGTAAACTATAAATTAGTGAAGAATAGGGATGTTGTCAGGGTATCATTAATAGGGGTGAACGGGAAGATACTGTTTGATTCTGATGAATTTGAGAAGTGCAAGTATAATGGCTCTAGGGTGAGATTTATTGAAGATAGTATTACTTTAGATCTGATTAAAAAAGAGAATCTGTCTTACAGAGAAATAAAGCTTAATGATGAGGATGCTGTTGAAGTAGTTGTGCCTATAAGAGAGGTTTCCGGGGGGCATGTCATGTCAATGAGGTATATTATTTCTTATCATTCGTTTAGGGAGAAGATAAATGCAGTATATTCCCAGATTATTTTCATAACCATATTCTTATCAATACTTTCTTTTGCGCTGCTGATTCCTTTTTCAATCAGCTTAACCAGGCCGATCATTAAGCTGAAAGAATTGACTAAAAGAATAGGGGCAGGGGATTTAGATATAAAAATTGATTTAAAGGCCCATGATGAAATCAGTGAGCTTGCTGATGCATTTAACCAGATGACTTCGAACCTGAAGAGATCCCGTGCTGACCTGAAGGGATATAATATGGAGCTTGGAAGGAAGGTCAAAGAAAGGACAAAAGAGCTTGAGGATAAGAATAGGGAGCTTGAGAAATTCAACAAGCTGGCAGTTGGCAGAGAGCTGAAGATGATTGAGCTGAAGAAGAAAATAAAGGAATTGGAAGAAAAGGTTAAAGGTAAATAATTTAAATAAAATAGACTAAACAAATTCAAAAAAAGGTGAAAAATGAAAAAATTCTTGATTTTATTGATTAGTATTGTAATATCTATTTTGTTTATAGCAGGATGTTCACCATCAATAAAGGATGCTGAAACCCATTTTGATGATATAGAGCCGATACAAACAGGATATGATCCAGGACTAAAGAATGTGCTGGTGATCCACAGCTACCATAAAGAATGGGGCTGGAACATAGATACTGAAAAAGGCATTAAAGAGGGCCTTGAAAAGGGAGGTTATGTTCTTAATAAGGATTATGCTTTTGAGGCATTCTATATGGATACCAAAGACAGATACACCACTCCCGAACAGATAAGGATGAGGTCTGAGCAGGCAATAGCACTCATTGAAGAATATAATCCAGACCTGGTTTTTGTGAATGATGATAATGCCCTAAAGCATGTAGCTGTGCCATATACACTGCAAAACCCTGATAAAAAACTGCCTTTTGTCTTTAGCGGGATTAATAGTAATCCTACTATCTACGAGCCAATTGATTCTCTTAAGGAACCAGGATACAGCATTACAGGCGCTCTTGAAAGGTTTCCTTATTACCAGAGTTTTTCTTTAGCAAAGCGGATATTGAAGAACAGGACAAGAATAGTCCTTTTTGCTGACTCCAGCCCAAGCTCAGATTTCCTTGCAGGTGCATTTAAGGAAAGGTACCTTGAAAAAGTTAAGGATTCTCCCCTTGATGTTATGGGCATTGTACAGGTGGATACATTCAAAGAGTGGAAAGAAAAAGTAAATGAGTACCAGGATAAATCAGATTTCCTGGGCATCTTAACTTATCATCAGCTAAAGGATGAGGAAGGCAATGTGGTTCATGCGTCAGAAGTTGTACTATGGACAATAAACAACAACAAACTGCCAGAGATCGGATTCCTTCAGTTCCATGCTGAGGATGGGTTCTGGTCAGCTATTGGGGTTTCACCCCTAAAAACAGGAAGGTACATTGGTGAGATCGGAGCTGACATCTTAAAAGGCAAAGACCCGGGAGATATTCCTATTATTGATCCGAAACTAGTGGATGTTGCCTTTAATCTTGAAAGGTCAAAAATGCTCGGCATTGAAATCCCGATCGATATACTCGGAATGGCTTCTGCTGCTTATTTGGAGATAAAGATGCCAAGATATTAGAATTTAAGAAGCCAAATCATAAAACATGAAATGACATTAAAGATACATGGAAAGATTGTATTGCTGGTAGGAATAGTTCTACTGGCTGCTCTTGGAATTAATACGTTAATTAGCACCTTTCAATTTAGAGAAAGTTATACACATGTTTTACAAACAAAAGTTGCTGTTGTTGGAGAAGATTTAAGGGAGGCAGTAATGAGCTCATTGGCTCTGGGATTTGAGTTAGATAAGCTAATTGGCGTAAATGACATGTGCCGGAAGATTATAACAAGATATAATGAGATTGACTATTGTTATATCATCAACCATAAAAATAATGTGCTTTATCACAATAATCATTCTTATGCAGGCAAGCTTCTTAGGGAGGAGCCAGGTGCAGATAAACTGCTGGATAAAGATATAACTATAATGACCTCTTTTTTTGAAGGCAAGGAATTTTATAATATAATTTTACAAATAAAAGATGAAAATACTAAACTAGGTGAAATAAGACTGGGGCTTCCTTTTAAGATAATAAGGATGGAAACTGCTAAAATGGTAAAAAGTTCCATCTTATTGACTATTGTTTCATTTATCTTAGCAATAATGCTTTCGGTTTATCTATCTAAAAATATTACTTTTCCCATAAAGTTACTAACTGAAGGCGCAGGGGCAATATCAGAAGGCAACTTGGATTATCATATCAATATTAAGAGTAAAGATGAGACAGGGCAGCTTGCTTCTGCTTTCAACCAGATGACTAATGATTTGAAAATGTCAATGGTTAAATTGGAAAAATACAGCAAAGAACTGGAAAAAAAGGTCAAAGAAAGGACAAAGGAGCTTGAGGATAAGAACATGGAGCTTGAGAAATTCAACAAGCTGGCAGTTGGCAGAGAGCTGAAGATGATTGAGTTGAAGAAGAGAATAAATGAGTTAGATGATGAATTAAGAAAAGTAAAAAAGAGGTGATTCGTTATGAAAGAAAGCAGGATTATAGCAGCAGGCATCATGGTATTGCTTGTGCTTGTCATCATCGGATGTAAAAAAATTGAGACGGGAATTGAGGTGATTGAAAAAGAAGAATTGCCTGAACAAAAAGCAGGTGAATCAGTTAGTGTAGGTTATGGTTGGAGTACAAAAGACAATCCTAAAGAGGCAGTGACAGAAGCAGTATCCTCTGTAAAGGAAAGTTTAGGTGAAAAGATTCCTGAGTATGCAATATTGTTTGCTACTGTTGGCTATGATACAGATACCCTCCTTAAGGAGGTTAAAGCGCTTTTACCTGCTACTCAAATCTATGGCGGTACTTCGTTGCTCGGAGTTTTAACTAAAGATGGCTATCATGTTGGTGAAACTGGTTCACTATCTTTACTGGCTATATCTTCCTCAAAGATAACTTTTGGTGCGGGTGGAGCTAACCTGGATGACTTTGATTCACCAAGAGATGCAGGAAAGGAGGCTATTACTTCTGCTATTAAGAATGCAGGAAGGGAAGGAGAATTACCGAAAATTGTGTTGATTACAACTGCTCCGGGACATGAAGAAGAAATAATTCATGGAATTGAGAATATTGTCAGCAACAATACTCCAATAATAGGGGGGTCTTCTGCTGATAATGATATAACCGGAAAATGGAAACAATTTGCTAATGACAAAGTGTACAGCAATGGTGTCAGTCTGACAGCTATCTTTACTGATTTGAAAGTTAGCTTTGCCTATGATGCTGGCTACTTGATAACTGAAAACCAAGGAATTATTACTAATGCTTCAGGCAGGGTTATCTATGAAATAGATAATAATCCAGCAGCCATTGTCTACAACGAGTGGACTGGCGGCATAATAAGCGACAAGCTTGAAACAGGAGGTTCGATTCTTTCTGAAACTTCCTTTTATCCCCTAGCAAAACTGTTGCAAGCAGAAACGGAAGAGATTCACTATCTCTCTGTCCATCCATTGTCGGTTAATTTGCCAGAGAAATCTCTTACTGTTTTTACTGACATAGAACAGGGACAAGAAATTTTGCTTATGCGCGGAAATTGGGAACTTCTCTTAAATAGAGCCCAAAGCACATCGCATAATGCTTTAGCAAATGCAAAGATTGCCAAAGGAGAGGGATATTTTGGAATCTACACTTTCTGTGCTGGAACTTTGCTTGCCATTCCCGAGGAAGAAAGAGCCAAAATGACATTGTTAATTAACAGCGAATTAGGAGGTATCCCATTTATTGGAACTTTTACCTTTGGTGAGCAGGGTTTTATTCCTGGCGTAGGAAACATGCATGGAAACCTCGTTAATTCCATGATAATCTTCAGCGAATAAGTAAAACAAAATTTAGCAGCTTTTTATAATGCTGCATGGATAAAAAATGCAGGAGAAGAGAATAACCATATTTAGGAGAGTTTTTTTACTGATGGTTATAGTGTCCACTATTTCTGGAATTTTAATTCTATTTGTCACCGTTGTGTACCATCTCAACGATATGGAAAGAGTCCTTATTCAACAAAACGAACTCCTTGCTGGAATTGCTTCACAAAGCATCGAAGCGGGTTATTTGGCTAAACATATCCCATTTGAGACGATTAGAAGCATCACCGAGTCTGAAGATATTTTGTTCTTATGGGTGGTTAAGCCGGACGGAGAGGTTTACCTTTCTGATGACCCTGAGATGTGGGGGAAAAAAATCAAGGATGATTCTCTTGGCATAGGGGAGGTAATTGTTAAGGATAGTACCTCTGTTGGAGGAGAGGAACATATAAAAATTATTATACATCCCTTAAAGATTGGAGAGTCAGAAAAGAAGTGGACGCTCTACTTGGGAGTCTCATTAAAGTCGCTCACTATCGCAAGAAATAAAATGATTGTGATCAATACTATCTTATTTGTTTTAATAATCTTTTTTTCTTCTATTGTTTCTCTTTATCTAGCTAGGAGTGTTACCAAACCAATCATTGAATTAAAAAATGTTACAGACGAATTAGCTAAAGGCAATCTGGATATTAGGGCAGAAATTAAATCAAGAGATGAAATTGGTGATCTAGCTTCTGCTTTTAATGATATGACATCTGATTTGAAAAAATCCTATATGCATATAGAAGAACATGAACAGGCACTTGAGAATCAAGTTCAACAAAGGACACTAGAACTCCAGAAAAATGTCAAGGAGATAGAAGACTCCAAGCAGGCAGCAATAAACATGATGGAAGATGTTGATGAAACAAACAAACAATTACTGGAAGCCCAGGAAAAACTCAAGGGATATGTCAATGAGCTGGAATCCCTGGATGTTAAGAAAGGGGAGTTTATCTCAATAACAGCACATGAGCTTAAAACACCCCTTACATCTATTAAGGGGTTTGCGGATCTTCTTCAAAATGATAAGATAGCAGGCAATGCAAAATCAAGAAAAAATTATCTAAATATCATTCATCACGATGCTGAAAGACTAGGCAGATTAATTACAGACATTCTTGACCTGTCTAAAATCGACCTTGGTGCAATGAGATTTGAATATAGTGATATCAATCTTAGGGATGTTACAGATACAATGAGGAATCGAATTTATCCTAAGGCAGATGAAAAGAAAATAACCTTAAATTATGAAGTACCTGAGAACTTACCTACTATTACAACTGATGCAGACCGCCTTATCCAGGTTATCTCAAATATTATCAACAATGCCATACGCTATACTTCAGACAATGGCAGGGTATTGGTAAGTGTTAAACCGGGGCAGGATGATTTTATAATTTCTGTAAAAGATACAGGTATGGGTATTCCAAAAGACCAGCTGGATAAGATATTTAATAGATTCTACCAGGTTGACTCTTCCTATACAAGAAAAGTGGGCGGATCCGGCCTTGGCCTTGCTATCTCTAAGGGAATTATAGATGCTATGAACGGCAGGATATGGGTTGAAAGTAAATTGGGAAAGGGATCTACTTTTTATATTTCATTACCTATGAAGCAGAAGAAAAATAAGGATGGAGATACGGGCGTATAAATTAGCTGAGGTGCATTATTATGAAAAAGAAAGAATTAATAGTTCAACTCGAAAAGGGATCTTACTGGGAGGATGAATTTATTTAGGATTATGATAATATAGAACAAATATTTAAGCTGCTTAAAGGAAAGAAAACTTAACCAAGAATCTTCTTAACTCTCCAGGCAAGATCATCGTTATCAAATGGCTTTGTTATATAGTCAGCAACATTCATTTTTTCCAATGTTTTCTTTCCAATTTCGGAAAACCTTGCTACGGTCAGGAAAGCCACTTTTAAATCCTTTGTCTTCGGGTTTTCTCTTATTTTTTCACATGTTTCCCTGCCGCTCATGCCGGGCATCATCATATCCAATATTATGAGGTCAGGTTCATTGTCCTTAAGCTTGTCAAGGCATTCATTACCGCCACCAGCAGTGGTGACTTCAAAGCCATTAGACTCAAGTACAGCTTTCACAAGCTCTACTAAGTGGGGCTCATCGTCCACAACCATTATCTTATTTTTAGCCATTTTATATAAGAATTATTGTATCTTATTTATTAATTTTTCCATTTCATGATGCCAAATCTATTGTTTTGTCAGCAAACATGCTTAAGTCTTTGAGCAATTCTTCATTGTCGACCTTGGGAATTGTTCCGTCTTTCAATACAATAAACAACTTCTTGACATTTTCCTGGTTCTTCTCCAGTGACAGCTCATGGGTAAATCTTACTATAGATGAACATTCTTCATATATAAGCAAAGTAGATATTGTATCGAATATTACAGCTCCGCAATCCATTTCATTAACAGCTTTAGCTATTGCTACTTTTATATATTCAAGGGCAGTCGGAGCAGGCACGAATATGCAATTATTAGCTGGAGCAGGAGCCTTATAGTGGCTGCTGAGAACATCTATAAAGAAAAATTTATCTGTATTTATCTCTTTATCCTTAAGCATCTCTAAAATATCTGTATAAGGCTTGCTAAGGCATACATAACATATTTTTTTATTGGTTTTTTCTAAAGATTTTACTATCTCTTCTAATTGTTTTAGATATTCTTCTTCATGCAGAAGGATCAATAAGAATTGGTTCTTCACTATCTCTTCTATTATATTCATCGAATTGCCACCTCTTTGGAATAAAATAGATTTTGCGAGCTTCATTTATAAACATGGCGCATAAATTGGGATAAAAATTGGGGATTATGTGACATTTTCATTGCCAATGCAAAACATCAATATTGATCTTATTCTTATCAAAAATATACTTAAATGTTTTTTCGTCTCCCTGATTGCAAAGGAAGATCTGTTTTTTATTTGTAATTTTTTTTATATTCAGTAAGAAATCAGAACATTCTCCTTTTAGGATTTCCCTAAATGAAATCAGATTAGATAAAGAGTCAAATAGAAGATAATCCGGAGAAAAGATTTTCATTTGTTTTTCTATCTCTTTTTTGAGATTTGGAAGTGTATTTGGCAAAGCGAAATAACTGCAGTTCTTATGCTCTTTTCCAGGCAGCTTAAGTATGCCTGAAATGGAGTCTATTATGAAAAATTTGTTCAGGACTATATTATTCTTGATAAACTTTTCAGCTAATGAGCCGTAAGTTTTTGAGAGGCTGACATATAGGGCAGTATGATGTTCTGATATATTTTTCAGAAACTGAAGAAATGACATATCCTGTTTTTGCCGGGGCAGCACTATTAAGAGGGTTTTATCACTACTTAAGTATTTGGCGTATCTCATTTTAGCGCCTTTCTTACTCTTTTTGCCAGGTCCTTATTATCAAATGGCTTTTGGATATAATCCACTATATTGTTCTTTTGAAGCAATTTTCTCTCAAACTCTGAGACATCCAGGGCAGTAAGGTATATAATTTTAATATGCTTCAATTTTGGTTCAACTCTTACTCTTTCAGAAACAGCTACTCCTGACATGCCGGGCATCATAAAGTCCAGCAGGATAAGGTCTGGCTCTTCTATTTTCAATAATTCCAGGCATTCTTTGCCATCATGAGCAACCATGACCTCAAAATTTTCTGCCTCCAGAATTGCCTTGACTAAATTTAGGATATTGTCTTCATCATCCACTATCATTATTTTTTTTCTGCCCATTTTTACTGTTTTGCTGTCCTTTTTGGATTCTATGCTATGCAAATGTTCGTAATAATATACATACTAATATTTGCTTTTTATAAATATTTCTTTTTATGATATCTGCAGCAAGTTTTTGTTTTATAGTAAATATTGAAGAATGGACACACTATTCTTCTACTTCAACAACTTTATCTACAAACATATACAGATCCTTGATTAATTCAGAATCTATGTCTTCTTTCAATGCTATAAAAACAGCTTTGCAATTGGCAATTCTTGACTTTGTAATCGCGTTATGGGCAAATTGGATAATTGAGTGGGCCCCTTCATAAACCAATAATGCAGAAAGAGAGTCAAATAAGGAACTATCGCATTGCTGTTCATTTAATGCTTTAGAGAAAGCAACACTTATTTCAGTCAATGCATTCGGGGCAGATACAAATATGCAGTTATCTGCATCTTTAGGAGACTGCACAGACTTTGTTAAGGTATCTATAAAAAAGAACTTAGCAGCATTAATATTGTTTTTCTCTAAGTTTGCCATCATGGAGGAATATGGCTGGTTAAAACTTACATAAGATATCTTTTTAGAAATACCCTCCAGGCTTCTAATTATTTCCATCAGCTGAGCGGAGTAATTGTTCTTAGCCACTATAAATAATAAAATTTGATTTTCATTCACTTCTTTTATTATATCTGCCATATGATCACCTATTTTTCCTTAGTATGTTCAATGTTGAAAATACCCTTACTTTCTATATTTGATATTATTTCATCAATAATCGAGAATATTCCATCTATTATATCAGTCTGGGTCACAATGCCTATCATTTTATTACCCATCATAACCGGCAATCTATTAAACTTTTTTTCCAACATCAGCATAATCTTATTTGCTTCAAAGATAGTTATATTCGGAGAGATATTTGCGAGGGGAGTTGACATGATTGTCTCAACAGTTGATTTGTTTAATCTCTCAATGTTTAAAAACATCTGGCCAATAATATCGTTTGTTGTTATGATCCCTGCTGGCCTATCATCTTCCATAATAAAGATGAAATCACTCTTCCTGGTTTTCATAATGTCCCATGCTTTTGAAACACTTTCCCATTTTTGTATGCTTATCATATCTTTATTCATCGCATGCATTATTAAACCCGGAATCCCCACATCAATAATTGTTTTTGAGGCAAATGCGTCTAATTCAGTCAAGATATCTGTCTGAGTAACAATTCCCACGAGCTTATCTTCTTCTAAAACAACCAATTTTCTAAGATTATTTTCTGACATTTTTTGATATGCATCAAGAATAGAATTATCCGGAGATACAAATACCATCTTTTGTTCTATAACCTCTTTTACTTTTTGCTTTAAGCTTTTTTTATTGAAATCAATTTTTAAAAAGTCCATTTCGCTGATCAATCCAATCGGTTTTTTATGCTTTAATACAACTAAAGTGCCTTTGTTTTCTTTTATCATAACCTCTGCAGCCTTATAGAGTATTTTTTCATCATCTATTGTGATGACTTCTTTTTTTATTAAACATCTTATTGGTTTTTTTATCACATCATTTATTTTTTTGTAAAGGATTTTTGAGTTTTTAGATATTTTCCAGTTTCTTAGGAATTCAAAAATTGATTTAAGTTTTTCTGCCATTTTTATCGTTAAGTCGAGTCCATATCTGCTTGCTGAAGTGAAAAGTATTAGGCTCGACAATATAACTCGACTTAATGATTCCAAAAATTGACTAATATGGACCCGCATTATAGTTAGTCAATTTTTGTTATCTTTATGTCTTAATTTTTCTTTTAGTACAGGGATTTTTTCTTTAATTTCTATCAGCCTTTCTTCATGCTTATCCAATCGCTGCTCATATGCATGTTCTGTCAAATTCTTTTTTATGAAATAATCTGTCTGGGTTTTTTTCATCAATTCTTTTAGGATATCTTCTTCCTTTTCGAGATTTCTTATTTTTCTTTTAAGCATTTCCCTGGATACTATATGAAAAGAAATTTTTACTATTACTGCCCCGCTGACCAGGATTATAAGAATAAGCCACCAATATTCTTTTGTAAATTTGATTATATTAAACTTTAATTCTTTTTTTGATACGATTCCAAATAACAATGAATCAGATATTATTTGTTCTATATTTTGATTGGCTTTGCCTATAAGCAGTGCAGCATTTTCGAAATCAGAAGCCTCAAATTTACTTATAGCCTGCTCCAGCAGCTCCATACATTCAGATACATTCAGGCTCTTTTCTGCCCCATCTATCCTTATCTTTATTTCACTTATATCTTTATTTATCCTAATTGCTTTTTCCTTCAATAAACTTATTTCTTCTCCCAGGGCTTCAACCTTTTTGTGTTCGCTTAATTCCAGGGCTAATTTTGCTTCTTTTAGGCTGTCATTTATTCTAGAAAAAGATAAATTGTTTTCCCCTAATTCTTTTATATCTTTTTTAGCTTTTATCAGTATTCCGGCTGATTTGTTTAGATTCTTTACTTCTTTGTTTAATAAAAGCAATCTTTTGCTGTCTAAGCTGCCTATGCTTGTTTTTGCGATATTGACAGTGTCATCTATTTTTTTGATATTAATTTTTTCATATGCCAAATCTGCTTTAATTGCTTCCAATTTATCTGATATTGAAAGGATTTCGTTTTTGTAGGTTTTAATTATTTCATCATATGCCCGAGCAGCGTATATAGCAGCATCTTCGTAATTCTCCTGCCCAAATTCGTATTTTGCGGCATCCAGGATCTTAAGGGGAGATGTAAAATTTGTTTCCAGCCCGATACAGCCTATCAGTGCTTTTGTTTCATTTAATTTTTTATAGCTATCAAATGCTTTTTGCTTCAGATAGGATATCTCTTTAGCCAGCAGGAAAACTCTTTCATAATCTTTTATATCTAAAGATAATTTTGCTTCTGTCAGCAGATCATTAATTCTTGATATGCCCATTTCAGATTCCGACATAATTTTGATATCCTTTTCAGCCCTGGTTATGGATGATAAAGCACTATTTTCAGTATTATTGTCTGATGCTAGTGATGCTGTTGATAAGAGGCATAAGAAGATTAAAAGGGGGGGCACTAAGAGGATATGTTTTTGTTTTATTTTTGATGCCTTATTCACTTTAAGCCCCCTATAATGGATATCATATCCCCCCTAGAGCCGGCATTTTTTAGTTTGCCGCTTAAAGCCCTGTTTTTGAATACATCATTTACCCAGTTTGCAAAATCATTCTTTTCATCATTTACATGATAATGGAATGTTTCGTCATTCATACTCTTTAAAGCGCCCAGAAGCTCATCAAGATTTTTTAATTCGCGGCTGTTATTTACATAGAAGTATTCTTTTGGATTAGTGAGGGAATGTATCTTGTTTTTTTCATGTTTAATTATTTCCTGTTCGATCTTTCTTATTGGTTTTTCTCTTTTGCTTTCAATGCCCTTTGGCCTATTTTTCTCAATATCTTTCTCGAGGAGTTTAAACATATCCTTTATATTTTGTTCAGCTAATCCTCTCTTAACATTACTTATGCTATTATTGTTCTCTTCCTTTTTTTCTTTCCTAACTTCTTTTTTTCTTTCCTTATTCTTATTTCTTTCCTTATCTTCTTTTAATGATAATGCCTCATTTTTGGGCACTTTCTTTATCTTTTCTTCTTTTTCAAGAAATTCGGATATACTCTCTTTACTTATCTCTCCCTGTTCTTCTTTATTCTTCTCAATTGGCACATCTTTCTTTTCTCTTTTCTTATCCATTATCATGATTCTCTTTTCAATTTCTGCTATCCTGTCTTTATACATGTTCATTGATTTTTCATATGCAGCCAGCGGCATAATCTTTTCTCTAAAGTAAACTCTTTGCAGGGCCTTTATAGCTTCTTTTAAGCCATGCATCTCTTTTTCTAATTCATTTATGTTAGTTGAGAACTTTAATATACCAATATGCCTTGACTTTAAATTAATTTTAGCTTCATTTATTTTCCCTATTCTTTCTCTTAATTGGCCTGTAGTTTTTTTGTACAGCCTATGGCCCATGATTTTATCTATGAAATGCTGTTTCTGGATCTTTTTTATTAGTTCTAAAACAGAAGATTCTTCTGCTTCTAACCCCTTTAATTTGTTTGATATATATTTTGATGAGACTCTTGTACGTATTATTAAGCCAGACGCACTTAAAAATAAAGTTATAAGAATTAAGAAAAGCCAATTATCTTTTAAGAAAGGCCCAACCACAGATAGAAATTTGGGAGAACTTTTTTCAATTTCTGCTGCAAAAAAAGCCTTATTTGCCAATTCTTCTGCGAGTTCATAATCTCCATTTTCAAATGATCTTTTAGCCTGTTCAAGAATTTTTAATGCATTATTAACACTTATGCCTTTTTTCCGGGATTCTTCAATCTTTTTATGGGCATTCCCTATCAGCCCATAAGCTGAAAAGGCTTTTTCTTTTGCTGTTAATATTTGTGAATATATCTCTCTTATCTTTCTATGATCCCCCTTTTCCAGTGCTATTCCTGCTTCAGCTAATAATTCATTGGTTTTTTCTATATTAAATCCAGATGTTTTCATTTCATTTATATGGGCTCCTGCTTTAAGGAGCATTTGAAGTATTTCTTCTCTTCCAAGCTCTTGTATGATAATGAGCATGGGAAATTGCTTTCTGATGCGTTTTCCCGGGCTGCTGTTAGTATTATTATCAGATGCACTCTTTCCATATGCACTTATAGAAATATTTAACACATAAGCCTTATCTTTCATGTATTTAGGAACATTTATTTCAAGATTAAATGTCTTAGTCTCGTTATAGCCAAGCTTATGGATTAATTCCGGATAAATGTTTTGATGCACCATAAAGTATCCATTCACCTTCATAGTTAAATCATTGAATATCATATTCTCAATTGTATTTGTCACATTAATTGTAACATTTATCTTGGTGTCAGGGAAAACCCTGATAGTATCCGGAGCATTGATTAATAAGTCATATGATATTATCTTATAGGTTAAACCACTGCCGCCCACACTGCTGCTCCCGCTGCCTGAGCTGGTTCCGCTGTTGCCTGGAGGTGTACTTTCACTGCTGCTTACTGAAACAGACCTTGAATCAGAATTATATTTTCCTTCACTGCAATTTGCTTCTATTGTTATTGTTTGAGTTCCTGTCGAGGCTGATGAACCTACCTCTACAGATATATTATGCCATTTTGTCTGGCCTACTGATAAATTACCCAAGCTTTTGTTTAAATCAGCTGCAGTTGTCCATCCACCTGGTATTGTCCAGTTAGCTATTGCATTGGCGGCTGTCTCATTTCCTATATTTGTAATTTTAGCAGCTATATTTCTAATACGGCTGCCTATTGTGGCTGAAGAACTATATTCAGCTATAGTTATAAGAAGATATGGGCCAGATGAATATACTGCCAGTGTTACATTGGTATACTTTAAATTAGGGTATGCGCCTGCATTTGTTGGATTTATCCTGATTATGATATTATATTCTGTTTCAACATAGGGGACTGTTGTGTTAATATGAATTATTTCCTTGTTTTTAGCATTTATGACAAACGGAGATGTTTTATTGAATAATATAGCAGGAGGATCTGTTATGGAAGATAGATTAAATGTTAAATTATAATCTCCTGTATTATTTATAGTCAAATTTCCTAATTCTGCTGTTGTTCCTATTATTGCACCTATCGGATCAAATTGGGCCGGATTTCTGATCCATGACCAGTCATAATCTATCAGCAGCGTAGAATTAGTGCTTATATTGTTGTTGCCGGTGGTGTCATTAGCCCATATTCTAAATGTCCAATTTGCGATAGAGTCAGGAGTAAAATTTCCTGCATAGCTATTGCCGGAAAGGTTTATCATTGCAGAATTCATCCAGTCAAGGCCGCTGGAATTTTTATATTGAAGCAGGACAGAATCAATCCCGCCTGGATCGGTAACAGAAATTGTGAAAGTTATATTTGTGTTTGGATCAAGATCATCTGCACTATTTGGTGAATAAGTAATATTTGTAATGGCAGGGGGAAGAGTATCAGCCACATTAAAACTATATGCGGGTGTGGAATTTTTGTTATTTACAGTGTCATTCATATGGAATTTATAGTTAATCTGCCCTGTAGTGTTTGGTTCGCAGCTGAAATAGTATCTTTGGTTAGTTTCAACTGCCATTGAATAGTTTGTACCATTGTATTCTAAGAGAACCTTATTCACCGATGTGGATGCATCACTGACATTTATCCTTATTGTCTGTGTATTGCCAATTTCTAAGAGGGCACTAGAAATATTTATTGCTGTATAGGCGGGTGCAATTGTGTCTGAAATAAATGATATTGCAGAAGAGCTAATATTGCTTCCGGCTGTGTCATTAACATTCAGGATTATATTGTTATGCCCTTCGGAAACATTAATTATTGTTCTGAATCTATAATCATCAAAAATTCTAAATAACAGGTCACGGGAGGCGTTATTACTGTAATTTCCTTTTGTATATATGTTATCGTCGTTGGCTTCCCATAAATAATGATTTTTTATTGTGCCATTTTGATTCAGGAATATCCAATATATTGTGTTCTCCTGCAATGTTAGTGATTGGTTAAGGGCTATGTTAACCCAGCCAAATGATGAATTGCTGATAAGGCTGTTATTTATTATGGATTTAGCTAATATTGTGCCAGATGGTCCTGAATTATCTGTTCTTATCTGCAGGGCTGCGTTTTTTGTGCCATTTCCTATTTTCATTATTTTTATAGATATATTGGTTATTTCCATAATTTCATTAACTGTAAATGATTGAGAAAGATTGGCATGGTTTATATTTGATTCATTGAGGATACCATTCACATCTGAGCTATCTACACTAATGTTTAATTTTCCTGCCACAGTTATATTATCATTTCCATTAAGGCTATAAGCTGCCCATCCTATTGCTGCATTTCCTATATTGCTCCTGGCAGTGAAATTTAGATTTATATTGCGCGAAGAATATGTGCTTCCTTCTGCGGGGTTCTGGATTGTTATATCTATCGGGGTGATAATTTCAACTGTTCTTGTTTCTGTTCTGTTTTCATTTCCTGTGGTGTCATTAATCCAGATATAGTATGTATAATTCCCCTGAGTAAGGCCATTTAGTGTGATATTAGTAAATATTCCTGTCCATGTTATAGGGGTTTGGTTTGTGTTGTTCCAGCTCAGTATTAAGCGGCCCGGCCTGGTGTCATTATGGCTTACATTAATTGTTATTGCTGTTGCTGTTACTGTACTTCTATTTTGGGGAGTTGGAGATATGAAATTTATTTTTGGGTTTACTGTATCGCCTGCAACATAAAATGTAATGTCGTCTGTGTCAGAATAGAGCGGCCAATCAGCATCTACTTCTTTACCACATGTGATGTTGTTGTATTGGTTGTATTCTACAATTGCCCTTATGGAATGGTTACCTATGACATTGTCCAGGGTAATATTTACCCTGAAGTGTGTTGAGGGTGTTTTCACTGCAAAACCACCAGCGTATAAGCTGGTCCAGTTAACATTGCCTGATGCACTCTTATTGGCATAGAGGATAAATACCCCGTCCCAAGCTGAACTATATGAAAAGACATCTACATCAATCTCTACTGTATCTCCAACCCTGAAAACAGTATCATTTAATGAAGTCACATTTATGTCATTTATATATTCAAAGACAGCATAGATGCCGTCTTTACAGTTGTCTATAGTATTGAAACAATCTATGGGATTATCATTACAGTATTCTTGGGTGTGACCTGAAAGCTCATTAGTGCCGCCCTGGCAGTTAGCTCCGCATGAAAATGGAGAAGCTCCATCTCCTATATTGCCTGCAATTCCTATAACTAATATAATCAAGGATAGGAGGGAGATTACTGTAATAAAATATCTCAGGAATACTTTTTTTGGCTTATGTTTCCTTTTTTGATACATATTCTTCAATTTCAATTGCTCTCCTCTTTTTTTATTACCCATAGATTCATATTTCCGACTTTAAATCCGTCAATTTTTCCTTCAATCTGCAATTTTAAGCAGTGTGTTTGGATAGAATGCCATGCTCTGTCTGTTTTTAGGGCAATTTCCCTTGTAGAATTTGGCTTATCAGAATTTTGTATTATTTTCAATACACTACTGTGAATATTCGCACTATCCTTCGCCCTATTGGTAGTCTTACCATTAGTCTTATTATTAGTCTCACTATTCATGCTTATATTAGTGCGAATGTTCGTATTTAAATCTTTCGGTAATATAATACAGCCAGGATTATCGAGGAGAAACAATTGATAATCTTAACAATATCATATGGCTTATCAAATTAGAGTATAATACTTACTTTGAAGTAATCAGAAAGTATTATAAAATTACATAGATTAAATCAGGTAAATGGTGGAATTAAATATTGAATCTAATGCTGCTCCGGAAAAAGAGGATTATGTAAAAATTGGTGTGCCTGGGTTTGATGACCTGATTGAAGGAGGCATACCTAAGGGCAGTTCAATTCTGGTTTGCGGCGGCCCTGGAAGCGGGAAAACTACTTTTTGTTTACATACTTTAAATTATGCCGCCAATAATGGGGAGAAGTGCCTTTATTTGTCTTTTGAAGAAAGCAGAGAAAGACTGATTAAACATATGAAGGATTATGGGTTTAATCCTGAAGAACTTGAAGAAAAGGGATTGTTATTAATTAAAAGAAAAAACCCATTTGATATATCAAGGTCAGTCGAAGCCCTGTTGGCTAAAGCAAGGGGCGAATTATTAATTGAAATTGATGAGGTAGAAGAGCTGATTCCCGGCGGTTTTAAGCCTGATAGAATAGTTTTTGACTCTTTATCTTCTATATCTGCAGCTTTTATCGGAAGAGATGAGGGGTATAGGGTATATATAGAGCAGCTTTTTAATGCTCTGGAAAAAATGAACGTAACTAGTTTTCTGATATCTGAGGTTGAGCAAAGCATAAATAAATATAGTAAAAGCGGGATAGAGGAATTTTTGGCAGATGCAATAATAGCATTCTATAATATAAGAAAAGGAAATATTCGGGTCAGTGCTACAGAAGTTATTAAAGTAAGGGGGTCTGCGCATAAGAAGAAGATAGTGCCGTTTAGTATGGTACGCGGAAAAGGAATAGAGATCTATCCTTCGGAAGAAGTTTTTACAAATTAAGCATATTATTCTTTGCCTTCTTTCTTAATAATTTTGTCTTTAAGTTTCTTAAATAAGCTTGGCTTTTTTTCTTTCTCCTCTTCTTCTCCTTCTTTCTCCTCTTCTCCCGGAACTTTTATCTTTTCTATCTTGGTAAAATCCCTGGGCATTTTCTTTGCTTCTTCATCTAACAGGTTAAAATATTTGTCTAAGTCCGGAGTTTTTTGTGCAAGAAGTTCAAAGCCGCTAAGTAATTTTCCTATTTTTTCAACTCTTTCGTCGAATCTGTTGTTCAGATCTTTCTCAACACCCCTAAATTTTTTGTTAGATAATAGTATCAGGCCGGATATATGTTTTTCAAAGTTGTTAAACCTTATCACAAGGTTTTCAACATCCTTTTTGTCAGCAAAGTTTGTTGCTCTTGTTTTTAAGCTGTCTAAATCAGATGTAAGATCTCTCAGTGCTTTATCCAAGTCTTTTAAATTGTCTACAAATTTCATAAAATCGCCGAATCTTTTCTGCGTTTCTGAAAAGATTGTTTCAACCTTGTCAGAATGCCTTTGTATGTTAACACTGGTTTTTCTGATTTCTGCCAACTCTCCTTTTATCTCTTCATTAAGCTTAATGGCCTGCTCCATTCCAGTAAAGACCTTTAATTTGTTCCTCATCTCTTTTATTTCAGACAGCGCGCTATTTATCATCATCTCGTTGCTTTCTAGGTTGGCTCTTAAAGCTTCTACTTTTGCATCACCCTTTCTTACTTCAATCATCAGCCTGTCCGGCTGAACTGATTGGACCATGTCAATGGCCTGTGTTGCTTTTGCTTCAAGCATCCTGGAGCCTTTGTCTCTATCCAGCATCATTGTTCTCATCTCTCCAATCTGCTCATTTATTCTGGTAAAGCGCTCTGTATTGGCTTTGTTTAATTCATAGAATGTAGAGAACTGCGCTTTTAATTTTTCTACGTCTGCTGTCAAATGACCTATGTCTCTTATGGATTCTCCAACAGCAGAAGCATTCTCTGAGTCAGCGTCTTTTTCTTCTTCCGGCTCATCGTCAGGATCTGATTCCTCTTTTTTCTTTTTTCCGAACATTTTCTATTTTACTTCTTAGTTTTTCAGCTTTTTATTTAATTCCTCTAGCTTCATTATTCTTTTTTTCAGCTCAATCATCTTCAGCTCACGGCCAACTGCAAATTTGTTGAATCTTTCTATCTCTTTGATTTTAGATTTGAGCTCGTTTATCTCTTTTTCCTTTTTGATTTCTCCTGCCTGCTCTTTCTCATCTTTGGACATATCCCTGTTTTCTTTTGCTTCTTTTAATTCTTCTTCCAGGCCTTCTACATCTGCTATTAGCCGGCCTATAGAAAGAGTTCTGCCTGAGTTATCAGCCTCTTCTTTAACTCCGTCTTTTTCTTCTTCCGGCCCATCGCCAGAATCTGATTCCTCTTTTTTCTTTTTTCCGAACATTTTCTATTTTTATAATTCTATTAATTTATTCCTTATTTCAAGGCAGTCTTTCAGAAACTTTTCTTTTAATTCTTTTGGAAGGCCTTTATAGGCCTGCATAATCTTTGCATAATAAGTGTCAGCTTCCTGCTTTTCTTTGGCTTCTATGTGTTTGCCTGCTTTATTTATGAGTTCTCTTATCTGTTCTTCAGGATATTCTTTCTTTCTGGCTTCTTTTTCATCTTCGCCTTTCTTTTGTTCCTTATTTAGTTCTCCTCTGAGCTCATTTCTTAGTTCTTCTCTATCTATCTCTTTTTTATTCTCTATAGCTCCGCTTAATTCCTCTTCCAGCCCCTCTATATTTATTTCCACATTTTTCTTTTCTATTTTTATGCCATTTTCTATTTTTGTCGATTCAATCTCTTTTTCAACATCGTCCAATAATTGTTCCACTTTCATGTTACTCTCTTTTTCATTTGTTATTTCTGCAATTCTAATCTTCGATGGAATGTTCATTATTTTCATTTCTGCAATCTTAACATTAATGCCTTTTTTTCTCATTTGGCTTATTTCATTCTTAAGCTCTTTTAGTTTACTGTTCAACTCATCGCTAATGTTTGTTCCTTCCATTTTATGATAGTTTTGTTAATTTATTCCTTATTTCAAGACAGTCTTTCAAGAACTTTTTCTTGAGCTCTTTTGGAAGGCCTTTATAGGCCTGCATAATCTTTGCATAATAAGTGTTAGCTTCATACTTTTCTTTGGCTTCTATATGTTTGCCTGCTTTATTTATGAGTTCCCTTATCTGTTCTTCTGTTGTTTCTTTAACCTGTTCTTTCTCATTTTCCTTCTCTTTCTTATCATTGTTTTCTACTGCTTCTTTTTCTTTTTTTCCTTCTTCTAATCTTTCTTCTCTATTTTCTTCTAATCCTCCTTCTTTATTTTTGATTTCCTCTTTCTTTTCATCATCATCATCATCATCATCCGCTTCATCTTTTTTTTTGCTGCTGTCCTTTAACTCTTTTTCCGGCCCTTCTACATTTGTTGATGCTTTATTGTCTTCACTACTATTTAATTCTTTTTTAAGTTCTTCTATATTTGCTAATCTTATTTTTCTTTCTTTTGGTTTTTTTCCTAGTTTATCCCATTGTTTATCTACTCTCGGCTTTAGGCCTTCAATATAAATATCCACCATATTGAAGTTTCCAGATTTTACTTTGTCTTTCGCAAGTTTTAATTCTAATTCCAGATCAAATGTATCTATGCCTTCTTCTTTCAGCTGTTCTAATTCATATTCTATATCTGCTATTGTTTTATTATATTTATTATAATCTTCTAATTCCTTGTCACTTAGCCTTTCCAGGCTATGCAGAACAGGCCTGAATGTCACGAAATATGGTTTTCCTTTGTTATAAGCAGCGTTTTCTATTACGCCTGTTCCTATAGCTGCTTTTACCACTGATTTTAGTATATCTTCCCCATACTCTTCTTTTATCCTGTTGAGGTCTCCTTCGTCTCTTGTCCTCATTTGTATTTCTGTATTGATGTTACCCAGAACCTCGGATGGAAAGTCACTTAGGACCTGGCTTATCAGGATCAAACCAACGCCCCATTTTCTGAATTCTCTTGTAGCTCTTTCAACATGGATGAATACTTTGCCGGAACCACCAAATTTAGGCAATAGTGTATGGATACCATCATAGACCAGCAAATACTTTAATTGGGCTGATTCCGGCAGATTAGCTTTGAACACTTCTCTTATGGTGTTTGCGACAAATAGCTCTGTATCTTCTGTTCTGAGCTTATTTGTTACAAAAATATTTATCTCGCCTGGTTTTGCATACTTCTTGAAGTCTATGATCTCTCTTCCATCATTTACTCTATGGACATTACCATTGAATGCCCTGGCCTGGGCTTTCTTCATACCAAATTTTGGGTAGAGATCTAAGAGTTTCTTGTCTTTACATTTTCTTAGGAATCCTGTCCAGTTTGCTGTTGGATCGAAGACAATGACAGAAACATCCCTTGATAATGCTTCTTCAACAAGAACCTCTGCACCTACAGATTTACCTGAACCAGATGTACCTGCTATCAATGTATGGATCTGGAACTTGTCCAAATCAAAATAAGTCTTTATGCTTGTATTGGGTATATTGCCTATGAATGCTGATCTGGGCCCTTCTTTGGGCAAATCTGTTATATTCATCTCAATTTTATATCTCTCTTTCTCGGCTTTTTTCTTTTTGTACCAAAAGAACAGGAAAATACCAAGTGCTGTTACTGCTATTATGAGCAGCAGGAGCCATAGCGGGATTATTCCGAATATTGAATATTTGTAAAATGGCCTGAGAATATTGAAGACTGCTGTATGCTTTGAACTGAATTCAAGATATTCTGCTTCCACACTTAAGATGTGTTCGCCTAATTCAAAATCATCGGGTATTGTAAAACTCTTGAGCAGAGAGAAAGATGTCTGAACTATAACCTCATCAGTATCAATCAGGTATTGTTTTCCTGTTCTTTCATTGGTTATTTTATGTATTAATTTAATGTCATACTCTTCTTCTCTTAATAAATTCTGAATATCTACCCTGTATCTTAATTTGTTGCCTGTATAGACTGTATCATCTAATACTTTTAATTCTATCAGAAGCCCCTCTATTGGCAATTTGTCTTTCTTATAGAGCATGATGATTATTGGAATTTCTGCTTCTATATCTCCGGATATTACTAATTTGCCTTCATAAACACCAGGTTCACCCCTGCCTAATAAAGTTACTATGAACTCTCCTGTAGAGTCGGGACCTAGGGTCATGGATGTTTTTTCTAATTCTATTAAAGGAATGACTTCTCCTTCTATTGTCATTCTTACATTAACTTCAGTAGTTCTGAAGTTGATTATTGATATCGGTACATTTAGAAATGAGCCTATACGCAGTTTTTTAACGATCTTGTCAATAGGGAGCTGGTGTTCTGCGAATTTCTCGACTACTTTTACAGGAGAAGGCCTTTCTATCCTTGCAGGGCCAATCCCCGGACCTATGCCAGTACCCGTTCCTGTGCCATCTGATGTTCCTGCCCCTGTGCCAGTACCGGGCACAATTTCTACATCGGTAATATTCATTGTAATATTATGAAATGTGGTATTTCCCGGCCCTATTCTTACTTCAGCTATGTAATTGTCATATCCAGATTTTATAGCTACGAGATTATGTATGCCTGAAGGTATGTTGAGGAAATATTCCCCAATAGAATTTGTGGTTGCAGTCTGGCCTGCAACACTAACTGTGGCATTTTCAAGTAAAATATTGTTTGCATCCATAACAATTCCTGCTATAGAGCCGTTATCTTCTGTTATGTTATATTCGAATATACCCATGGAGATATTGTGAATAGTGATGTTATTAGCACTAATATTTATTTCTCCTATGTAGTTGTCATATCTTGTTTTTGTTGCGACAATATTATGGGTTCCCTCTAAGATAACTAAAGTATACTCGCCAGTTTCATTTGTTATTCTTATAACGCCTCCTGCGCTTACTGTTACATTAGCTAAAGGCAGCATGGTTATGTTATCCAGCACAATACCCTGTACTGTCCCGTTTAAGAATTTAGTCACTTCAACTGCCATTGTTATGTTATGCTGTGTAATATTGTTTGCTATTATCGTGATATTTTCTGTATAAGTTTCATATCCATCTCTTTTTGCTACAATATTATGGGTTCCCTCTAAGATAACTAAAGTATACTCGCCAGTTTCATTTGTTATTCTTATAACTCCTCCTGCGCTTACTGTTACATTAGCTAAAGGCAGCATGGTTATGTTATCAAACACAAAGCCATGTACTGTTCCGTTCTCTAAATATGGCTTTAGGGGCACCATAGAAAAATTATATTCATAAGACTTACCTATCGAGATATTAACTGCACCTATATGCGGCTCATAACCTTCCTTGATTCCGGCAACATACTGATAACCAAATGGTACAGTAAAATTATAGAATCCATTTTCGTCGGTATTATTCATCGCAGTATATAGGTAGATTGAGACATTCCCTATAGGAAGATTAGTGTTGTTGTTAGTGGCGTATCCTGTAACATAGCCGTCACCAATTATACCATAGCCCAAGCCAGCCGGGCACACTTCATATGGATCTACCATGAAATAATACATAGGGGATGTATTATTTTTCACAGGCAATATTAATTGATAATTAGAGTCTTCCCCCTCATGGAATCCTTTTGTACCCATTCTTGCTGTCTTTGTAGCAAAAATCAGTGTTCCTACTACATCTTTCAAAATAACTAAATTATAAGGGGTTGTAGGATTAGAATTTCCATACTGTCTTGTATATGTGCCCGGAGCCCATATTGTTCTTTCTCCTAAATTGATGGATATATTCTCAGTAAATACATTCTTGGCTGAGTCCTGTTCAGTGCCTGTATAATTGAGGTAATTATCTACATCTTCCGGACTAGCTGCAACAACACTATCCCAAAATATCTCATCAGATTGCTTTGTGCTTGCATATACTTCGTTTTCGTCTTCGCCCATACAGGGAAACAATAAATGCTTTTGAACAACCGCATCATCTGTACAGGGTTTGGGTATGTCTGATAAGCTGCCGCTATAATTGAAAACCATAATAGCCATACCGTAATAGCCTCCCCAAGCATAAGTACACTCCTGGCGGTCTATTATTATTTCAGTAATAGTTCCGGAACCAGCATTTAGTACAGTATAGCCGATATAGTATGTTGTCTTTATCAATCCAAATGCCGCGATGATCAATAAAGCTAAAACTAATAAGAGGTAGACAGTTCTATTATCAATCCAGCTTTTTTTCCTTCTCTTTTCCATTTTTTTATGTTTCTGACATATTAGCAACTTCGTTGTTTAGTGTCCTAAAAATCCGCCTGTACGGGATTTTTATGATTTCCTTTTTGTTTTTTTGTGGTCTTCTTGATCCTTTCCATCTTATTTCTTAAAACTGACATGTTTTCATTAATTTTGATTAGTCTTTCCTGATGCTTACTTAATGCAGTCCTGTATGTTTCTTTGTCAATCACCCTCTTAACAAAATATTCTAATTGATTTTTCTTTATTAAGCTGGTAATAACATTTTTTTCTTTTTCAAGAGTATTAACTTTTCCTGTGTAGAGCTTTATCAGTGTGTACCTGGCTGTTCTATTGTATAAGAGAGTCAATAATATTCCAGAAGAGATAATTATAAGTATTAATAAAGGGTCATTTACAATAGTCCTGATTAAGTTAATCCTGATTCTTTCTGCGGAGAACGTCCCAAAAAGTAATGACTGGGCCTCTAATCTATTTAGCCGGCCATAACTTTCCTGTATTAAATCCTGTGCGTTTTCATAATTTTCGTTGTCAAACTCCTGAACAGCAAGATAAATCGTATGATTAACATCATCGATGCCTTCAAGATACTGAAGCTGCCCTAATTTAGTTTTCGTTATGGAAATTACTTCTTCTGTATTATTGATTATTTCCGATAAATATTCAATTTCACTGTTTATTAAAGACATAATTTCATAATCCCGATTAGATAGTGCATTAATAGCTTCTAATCTTAAATCATTAATTCTGATGGTTTTTCTGCCTTTTTTCTGCAATTTGCCTATTTCATCATAGATCTTCAGAAGAGTATTTATTGAATTATTTATGTTTTCAAATTCGTTGGCAATCTGAATTATATAGCTATAGTCTTCCTTTTTGCGTGCTTTTTTAATTTCATCTGCAATCTCCCGTATCAAGGCAGACTCTATGCCTCTCTCTATTTGTATTTTGTCTAATTCTTCAAGATTCTTTTCAAGTTGAATGGTGCTGTTCAAGATAACAGCATCAAGTTTTGCTGTTATTTTTTTTAATTGCTCTTCGGCACCGTCAAAGTTTCCTATTTCAAGCTCTTTAACAGCAGAATTAAGCACGCTTTCTTCGGTGCTAAGGTTGAGGCCTATTTTCCTCAATTCATTTATTTTTGTCCTGGTTTTGCTGATAGCAGTAAAGATATTATTGGCCTCTTTATTGATTCTATCAATACTTAGTGTAATCTCTTTTACTTTGTTATAGTCTCCAGATTTTAAGCTAACTTCTCCCCGATTTAATAAATTAAAGGCTATCTTAATTGACATTCCTTTATTGATAATCTCTATTGTTTCATCTTTTACATTGTAAAAACTCTCTGCTATTGACTCATTTGTTTTGAAATCCAGCCTCGCGGAAAATACGCTTGGCAAATAAGACAGCAAAAACAATATGATTACTAAGAATATTGCTCTTGATACTGCCCTTATCCTGATTTTATTTTGTTCTTTCATTTTGAAATTTTGATAAATAAATATCCAGTACATTTATGATGCCCTCTTTTGTTTTTTCATTAGCTATATCCTCTGCCAGCCCCTTATTCTCAAAAACATGCTCTATCCACTTACTAAAGTCATTTTTTTCTTCGTTAACATGCCATGTAAATGTATCATTATCTATGTCTTTTAGGGCATTGTATAACTCGTCCAGGCTCTTTATGAACTTCTCGTTATGCATATAGAAAAAGAGCATCGGATCTGTGATGATCTTCATTGGAACATTTTCTTTTTCTTCTATATCCAGGCCAATTTTTTCTAGTTTCTGCTTTACCTCTACATGTCTTTTCTTGAATTCATAAAACATCTTTCTGTATGCTTCTTTATCAATCAGCCTTTTTTCGTAATACTTTATTTGCAGGTCTTCCATTATATTCATCAGTTCCTTTGCTTCAGATCTTAAGGCATCATTCTTTTCTTTCTTTAATAGCGCACTTTGTTTCATCCTCAACTCAATGAGTTTATAGTGTATCTCTGCTATCCTCTTCCTGTATTTATCCATATATGACTTATATAGGCCAGTGCCAATAATTCTATCAATGAAATAATTTGTTTGTGTTTGCCTTATTGAATTCATAATTGCTTCTTCTCCCGCCTTCAGATCTCTTATTTTAGTAGAGATCCTGCTGCTTTCTGTAGACTTATGGGCGATTATGCCGCTGCCAGAAAGTAATATTAATGCTGCTATCGATAATAGCCAATGCTCTTTTAAGAAATTCCTGACTCTTGCAAATTGTTCAATTGATTTTTGGACACTAATGCTCAATTCAGCTTCTTTTAATCTCTCAACAGCCCTATTGAAATTGCCCCTTTCAAACGCACCTATCGCTAATTCCAGTATTCTTTCAGCTATGCCGGTATCATAACCTTCTTCTCTTGATTTATTGATTGTGTCTTTAAGGAACAATATCCCATTATACGCATCATAAGCATTTTCCTGTAATACTTTCAGTTCGTTACAGAATTCCTTCACTTTTTTGTAATCCTTGCTATACTTTGCAAGTTTTGCCTTATTGATAATTTTTTTGAATACGATAATATTAAAATTCTTTTCTTCCATATCATCCATACTTTCTTCAAATTCATATAAACAGATTATATCTTCTTCGCTTACTTCATGAATTATCAAGTTGATTCTTTTACTATCTTTAATTGATTTATATGAGCCTGTTTTGGATGCTGCTTCATTCATCTCTTTACCGTTAGCAGTAACTAATAACTCTAATTCGTGCCTGCTTTCTTTCATATATCCCGGTATGTCAATAACAACCATGAATTTCTTAATGCTGCCGTAACTAATGCTCCTTTTGATATCAGGCTGAATAGTGATATACCCAGTCTTAAATCCTTTTATCTCCAGCTCAATATTATCAAGTAATGTTCCGCTTCTATCGTTAATGACCTCAACCACAAAGCTTTTCTTTGTTCCTCTCATGACTTCGATTTCATCTGGTGCAACTATTGATAATTTATAGTCGGGTGCGGCATATCTCACTATACCTCCTATTCCTCCTCCACCACCTGTGCTACTTTCACCACCTCCACTTCCACCTCCTCCAGGGGTAACAGGGGTGCTGCTTGTACCGGGTTTATTTATACTGATATATTTTATATCGCTGCTATAACTTCCACTGCCTGAATTAGCCCGCACTTCAATCCGGGCTGAGGAAGTTAATTCAGCATCAGGCAAAACACTCACAATGAGGCTGTGATAAACACTCTCGCCAGCAGCAAGTGAGCTAAAGCTCATATTGAGGGAGTTTCTAGTGATAAAATCAGAAGGTATGGTCCAATTAGATGTTATATTATAAGCTGCTGCCCCTCCTACATTCATAATTCGTGAAGTTAAATTTATACCTATCTGGCCCTGCTCTACTGAGGCATCATACTCATAGATATAAGCAAATAGATTAGCTGAGGTATCAGATGAAACTACTATAGTTGTTTCTGTTAAGGAAGAAGAAGGAACTGCACTGGAATTTGCTGCGTCGATTGTTATGTCAATCTCGTATTGTCCATCTAATCCAGGCGCTACAGCACTTACTATAATACTTTTTGTACTTCCTGCTGCCACATCAAATGGTTCGGTTTCATTATATCCTACTGCAGGTTGATTTGCCGGATTAGAAAGATCAAATCTTAGCGCATAATCTCCTGTATTATTTATTGTCAATGTTCCCAATGTAACTACCTGGCTTGGCTGAGCTCCCTGGGGTATAAATGCTGCAGGAGTTCTGTTCCAGGTCCAATCATAAAATGCCTCTATGGTTGTATTTGCACTGACATTAATATTTCCAGAACTGTCATTTGCCCAGATTCTGAATATCCAATTGTTTTCTGTATCTGGTGTGAAATTACCTACAAAGAGTCCGCTGGAGTTTCTCATTGTTCCATTGTTCCATTCACTTGCGTTTGTTTCTTTATATTGTAAAATTGCTGCGCTTATTCCATATCTATCGCTGACATTAGCAGTTACATTAATTGTCCTGTTTGGATCAATATCATCTAAACTTGCTGGTGTATAGGTTATATTTTTTATATTGGGCAAGATTGTGTCATTAATTGTGAAATTAAATGTAGGTGTATAATTCCAATTACCCACAGAATCATTCATAAAGAAAGAATAATACTTTGTGCCTAAATTATTTACTTCCCATGTGTGATTGTATAATCCTGTTGATGCCAGTGCCATTGTATGGTTGCTGCCATTGTAAAATATCAAAACACTCTCTACATTCGTTAAAGCATCACTAACATTAATTGTTATTATCTGTGCTTTATTGCCGCTTAGAGGATCTTCTAATTCACTTATGTCCTGGTATCCTGGAGGGGATAAATCAATTATAAACTGGATTCTATTTGAGACATTAGAATTACCTAAACTATCATTTGCAAAGATGGTAAGATTGTAAATGCCTTCTACTGGACTATTAAATTCATAATACCACACATTACCATTATTGTACATACTGAAATTCTGTTTTGTTCCATTTGGATAACTGACCTGAGCCAGGCTGATAATAGAAAATGCATCGCTGACATTGGCTGTGATATTAAATGTAGTTAGATTGGTGCCGGAATAGGGAGTGATATTTTCTCCAGTAATCTGCGGAGGAGTACTATCAATTGTAATGATTCTGGTTCCAGTCTGATTAACATTTCCTGCTGTATCATTTATCCATACATAATAAGTATAAGTTCCATCACTTAATCCAGATTTTGTTATATTTGTATAAGTGCCAGAGTAGGAATAAGATTCATTTGTTCCATTCCAATCCAAGATTAAAGTATGGGGATAACTTTCAGTATGTGTTATGCTTATTATAGCTGTTGTGGAACTTTGATTACTGTTATTCTGAGGGGTAGGTGAGCTAAAATTAATTATAGGGGGAATAGTATCGATATATAATGTGTAATTATTCAAGGAGAAGACACCAGAGCCGCCTGTATTATTACATCTCACGTTCCATATATACTTTCCATCACTTAAATCCAGGGGATCAAAAACATCTAGTGTGCTAGCAGCTACAGTTGAATTTGTCTGATTTTCTTTCCAGGTGCCAGAGAAGTTGCCCCATAAGCTGCAGCTATCCAGATCTGATCCTTGAGGGATATAACTGAATGTGATAATCCCGCTATTATTAGCGAAATTATTAGCTGGGCCAACTAAATTAACTATTAAATCTGAGGTGTTTGTTATATATGTAAATGTATTTGTAGAAATCCTATAATTTCCAGCCAAATCATAAGCTATGATGCGCCAATACCAGCTATTGTTGTTTGTCAGGCTTCCATCAAATTGATATGAAGAATTGCTGATATTATTGCAGATATATCTCGTATGATTGACTGCTGCAAATGTGTTATCTGTTGAGATTTGCAATGTATAATTTGCAAAATTATTTTCAGTTGTAGAACCCCATTCGAATAGGGGAGATAAATCAGCATTACTTACGGCATGTTCATTATCTGGGGGGCTGCTCAGGTCAAATGCAAATGGGTTTGTTAAATCTATGTTAACTGTTTTTGTTTTACTGGAATTAATGTTTCCAGCAGAATCATTTGCATAGACAAAATATGTGTATGCGCCTTCACTTAAGCCGGATTTTGCTATCTGGCTTGTACTTCCGGAGTATGCCTGCACTGTTTCATTGGTTCCATTAATATTTAAAATCAGGCTGTCTGGATTTGTATCACTATGATTTACATCCACTGTCAATGTGGAAGAGTTTTGGTAACTATCATTCTTTGGTGATGTTATGCTTATGCCAGGCCGGGTCAGATCAACATTAGCAGTGTAATTGATGTCATATCCATCGATATTGCTTTCATTGTCATAACAATAAACATTCCATATATAGCTGCCTTCACTTAAATTCATTGTGATATTGGTTATTGTATTATTCTGGACATTGTAAACTGTTTTTTTAGCTGACCAACCACTATCGTCAGTAAATAGGCTGCAGTTATCTATCTGGTTATTTGCGGCTGCTGTGAAATTGAAGTCAATCAGAGTAAATGCTTTTGCACTTCCATTTTCTGGATTGTCCAGGCTTTGAACTATCAATTCAGAACCAGATGCAGCCACAACTTCAAAGCTGATATCATCAGTATCAGCACCATAATTTGAATTGTCAGAACCGCAGGTTATACCATTTATAATGGTGCTGCTCCAATAGATCATTGCCCTTATACTATGGGTTCCGGCAACATCCTCTAGTGTAATGTTTTTATAAAAATACTCGTAACCGCCTGAATTACAAATGCCGGAATCATAAACATTTTTCCAACCACTGCCATTTGTATAAGCAAAAGCTATCCCATCCGGGTATGTATCACATTTGATATAGCCCTTTATCTCTACGGTGTGGCCGCCGGTAAATATGCTTCCATCTAAATCAGTAATAGTGATGTCCTGCACCCATTCATTTCCAGTCCATTCATCTGCACAATCATCTATTGTATTATATCCATTGCCAGATTCTCCGCCGCTATTACATTGCGCACCACAAATGCAGGGAGAACCAGAACCGCAAATATTTCCTGCGGCTGCAAAGACATAGATGCCAATTATGGCTGCTACTATCAGTAATATGTAACATAGCAATAAGTACCTTAGGCTGAATTTCGATGTCTTGTTTCTGTGATTTAACTTCATTTTCTTTTCTTTTTGACTCTATTGTAAACTGTCCAAATTGTCCTTTGATCTCTACTAAGTATGAGGGCTATCTGATGATAGTTTAGGTCATAGTTCTCTTTCAGGTAGGAGGCAACAAGCTCCAGGATACTGAACCTTCGATCACTCAAGATAGAGATTGGTATGTTATATTTCGAGTAATCTTCCTGGAATATTATTGCAAGTTTCTTTCTGCTGGAATTATAGGCCTGCCAGACTGTCTTTTGATTTCTTCCAAGAAGCCTGCCTATTGATTTGAAGGAATGGTTTAGATTTTCTTTTAGGAATTTGACAATTGTCTCTAATGGACTTAATCTCCTGTTGAAGATATTCACAGGAATAACTTCTTTGGTCTTAATCCCTCTCAATTCTTCAAATTTCTTTATGTATTCTTCAGTTAAGTTCTCCAGCAGAAATCTGAATTTCTCAATTTCTTTGTTTTCAGAATTAGCAGAATCAGAATTATTGCTCTCTTTTTCCAATTTTTTCTGCATTTGTAAGTAAAAATATGAATATTTTCCTTAAATGTAAGTAATATTTTGCTATTTTTGGTTCTTATTTTCTTATATATAGCTTATTATCTTTAAATGTAAGTAATAATATATAAATATTTCTAAAAATGTCTGTACTTGTAAGTAATAAACTAGTATATTAGTTAGTTAATTTCAGTACTTAATATATTTCAGTAATTAATCAATTTTAATAATTAATTTATTCAAGTACTTAATTAATCATTTAATTAGAATTGTATAATAATATTCTATCATTAGCTATGAAAGAAAAAATGTGCTGGTTTGAAACAAAGCAATTTACTCTAAGAATATTTCCTGCATCGGATAAACCTCCATACCTTTTCCTTGCACAAAACTAAACGGAACAATCTTCTTTTTATGGCTTGTGCCCCTTATTTTCACTACTTCTGTCGCGTTTATCCGGCTATTGCCTTTTTTCATGTTATAGAAGGCTATAACGCCATCAGCTAAGAATTCTTCAACACCTGTTTTACTTAGTTTTGTGCTTCCTTCTTCGCACTCTGTAATCAGGAAAGAGGTTATATCCATTTTTTCGAATGACCTGAATAATTGTTCTATATAAATTCTGTATGCTGCTTCTTCCTCTGCAAAAGCAGCACCTATAGCACTTAGAGAATCAACAACAACAAGGTCTGGCTTGAAATCTTCTGGTATTAGTGTTTTTGTTTTATCTATCTTTATAATTAATTCACCTCTAGCCTCAGCTAATAATGCTTCTATTGAGCGGGATATCATGAAAGGATCATATCTTTTAATCAGAAGATTGCCTTCCTGTTCCAGTTTGTTTGGATCCCATCCATACTGTTTTAGGTGCTCTTTTAGCCTTACTTCGCTCTCTTCGAAGGACATGTATAAGCATTTTTTTCCTTGAGAAGCATTACTCATTATTACCTGTGATGCGAAGGTGGTTTTTCCGCTTCCTGCACTGCCGCTTACAAGAACAATGCTTTTTTTTGGGATGCCTTTCTCTATCAGGTCATCAAAGCCGGGAATGCCTGTTTTTATATATTCTATATTACCTACTGTTATTTTATTGGCGCCGGGAACATTTATTGTGTTTTCTTCTATGGCCTCTTCAATCTCTTTTTCTTCTTTAGTTTCTGTTTCTTTAGTGTCTACTTTAGTATAATTTTTGATTCTTTTATGTATTTCTACGCATTTATTGAATACTTTCTTCTTGTCAATACTGCTCAATATTTTGTATATCTTTTCAATTTCAGAGTATTTCCTGTTAGCCTCACTGGAATTTCCATTCTCAAGGTCTTGGCTTATTTTTTGAATTAATTTATCAATATTCCCCTCTTTTTTAAACCGCCCAACTATTTGTTCCTTTTTACTTAATAAGAATTCCTTTACCATGTTGCCTCTTTTTCAAAGATTAATAATTAGTATACCACCAATTAGAGTTTGGATGCTTTTAATCAAATTGGATCTCTTCATCAATAAACATAGATATATCCTTAAGCAACTCTTTCTCCATATCACCCTCTGAACAAGTGAATATTGCCATACAATTTGCAGCGCCTATCGGGCCAATAATTGAATGTACAAACCGTGAAATGACATGTACTGGCTCATATAATAAGAGGGTTGATAAAGAATCAAATAATATCACTTCGCTTTTTTGTTCATTTATTGTTTTTTGAATAGCTATAGCTAATTCGGTCAATTTATCAGGGGCCGAGACAAAAACACAATTGGATACTTCTCCTGTCTCTGAAACAGATGTTTTTGTTATGCCGTCAATGAAATTGAACTTATTAATGTCAACCTTATTTGCTATCAAACTTCTCTTTAACGGCTGATAACGCTGGTTTAAACTTACATAGCATATTCTGTTATAACTATCAGCAAGCTGTTTTGAGATAGTGATCATATTCTTGATATAGTTCACTCTTGGCATAATTAATGCGATAGATGAATAATTCTCAATTTCTTCTTTTATAACAGTCATTTTATTCTCTCCTAATAAATATTTAAGGTGAATTTATTAATATTTATAACTATCGCTTTTTAATTTGTATTAATGTTCTAATATCAAAGCAACAGGGCGTTTCTTAGTATGGTTCTCCTATAACTCCATATACACCAAGAAAAGTAGAAGAGATTAGTAAGTGTGCAAAATTAGTGGTTTATATCAGTTTTTTTAAATAGAAATAATGGCTATTAGTTTTCTTTGCAGCTTTTATTCAAGCAAAGAATTTTAGATATATTACAATTCCTGCAATGCTCAGCAATATACCCACTATTATGCCCTGGATAAATTCTTTTGAGAAAAATCTTGCTTTTTTCGGTTTTTTAAGCTCTTCGAGCTTGTTTTCAATGTGCTGCTCTATTTCTTCAATCTTCTTTTCTCTCTTCTCAATTTCCTTTTCTTTTTGGAGTATTTCATCTATCTTTTGCGATGAAATGCCCGCTTTCTGGTTAATCTTTTTCTGCTCTGCCTTTATCTTTTGTGCTGAGCTATCTACTTTCTCGTCAATCTTCTCTTCTGTTTTTTCTATCTTCTTTTCAATTAATTTCATTGTTTCTTCTGTTGCGGCTTTTAGAATTTCCTGCGTTGATTTTTTATTCTTTTGCTTGTCTTTTTTCTTATCTTTATCTTCTTTTTCCAGTTTTTTTATAGTCTTATATTCTGATGCCACTTCACTATCCACTAAAGGCAGGTTATTAAAGCCATACTTTATTTTTTTCATTAAAGTAGTTTTTATTTTAGGCTCTTTTTCTTCTTTTTTGGGCTTTTTGTCTTTTACTTTCTTTATCCTCTTTTTAATTAATTTTAAGATTTTTTCTTTTGATGTGGTTTTTAAGATATCTTTTGCAAGCTTTTCAGCCTTAATAATATGTTTTATCCATTCGCTAAAATCATTCTTTTCATTATTGACATGATGTATAAATGACTCATTATCCATCTGTTCAATGGCTGTTTTTAATTCATGCAGGCTCTTTATTATAACTCCATTCTTGGAGAAGAAATAGTGAGTAGGATCTATATCCCTTAATATGCCTATCTTCTTTATTTCGACCATTTCTTATCTACCCCTTTTTTTTAAAATATTTAACTCCCTGTACTATTATTTTAATGTTCCCATATTTAAATATTACTTTTTTGCCTGCAGCTTTTTTTGTGATGATACTCAATTTGATGGTTTTGAGCAGGCAACAACAAAAAATCTAATGATTTTTTACGGTATATAGGGTATAGAATCCATAATAAACGAAACATTTAAATCATTTTTACTTTTACTTTGATTTGTGAGTGATATGGCAGAGAGATTAATACCCCTGGCAGCGATGGAAAAAATAATGCGAAAAGCAGGAGCAAACAGGGTTTCAGATGATTCTAAGGAAGCACTAAAGGAAGTAATAGAGGATAAGGCTAAAGAGATATCCGGGAGAGCTATTAAATTTGCTATGCATGCCGGAAGGAAGACTGTCAAGGCAGGGGATATTAAGCTAGCAGTAAATGAATTTAGGTGAGTATTTATCTATATTCTTTCTATGCTCTATAATTAAACGCAATCTTTTTAAATCAATTATTAATCCAAACAATATCATACAATAATAATTCAGGTGAAATATAGATGGGAGAAACAAAGCCAGTCTCAATAGGGTCATTAAAAAAAGGAAATTTTATAGTAATAGAAGGGATAGCATGCAAGGTATTTGATATCCAGGTCAGCAGGCCGGGTAAACATGGGCATGCGAAGATAAGGATGACTGGTGTAGGATTAACAGATGGGAAGAAGAGGATTATTATGGCACCCGGCCATGATCATGTGGATACTCCATTAATTGAGAAGAAGACTGCTCAGGTTCTTTCATTATCCGGCAATACAGCTAATGTGATGGATAATGAATCTTATGAAACCTTTGATCTTGCTGTTCCAGAGGAGCTGCAGGGACAGGCAAAAGAGGGTGTGCAAGTGCTTTATTGGATAATACTCGATGATAGGGTGATGAAGCAGGTTCAGGGATAGCTTTGCTTCGCAATGCATTTTAATATATTTATGGTGAATAAGAAATGAAGAAATATGAAAAATTAGAGATAATAAATAATCATCAGAGGCGATTATAATGGCTAAATTTCCTGAAGCAGAAGCAAGAAGATTTCATAATGTATTTGTATGCAGAGTATGCAAGAGCAAGATAAAAGCACCCAATATGAAGGTCATCCAGGAAAAGATTGCCTGCAGGAAATGCGGGAGCAAGCAATTAAGGACGGTCAGGAAGAAGTAGGGCTTCGTTTAATAGGAATCTTTAAAAACTATTGATTTTATTCTTTATAATATGAAAAAGAGGAGATCTTTTCTTTTTGCTATATTTTTGCTATTCTTATTTCCGATATCTTATTTTACATTGAATGAATATATTAATTTTGATACGTTGAGCGCTATAATCTTCTTGGTTGTTGTTGGTTTCCTGATTATCAAATATAGGAAATCTCTTGATTTTCAGGTAATGCTGAAATTATTTATGATTCCTTTGATCTATGCTGTTCTCAGTAGGACCAAGTTTGGGCTTAAGTTCATGGATAAGGCAGCGTCAAAGTATAGGGAACTTGTCAAGTTCCTGGGGTATTGTTTTATCGGTGTTGGCTTTATCGGGATGGTATATATAAGCATCCAGATTTTAGTTTTGTTATCTTCCCTTTTCCTGACTCCCAGGGAAGCGTCTCAGGCAGTTTCTCCTGTTTTGCCGCTGACTAATATACCTGGTCTAGGATATCTGTCTTTTTGGCATTTCTTAATCAGTATCTTTATTGCTGTGCTGATCCATGAGTTTGCACATGGCATTGTTGCCAGAGCACATAATATACCTGTGAAATCCAGTGGTTTGGGTATTTTTTCTGTAGTTGTGCCCTTATTTCCATTAGCTTTTGTGGAGCCTGATGAAAAAAGACTTAATAAAGAGCAGGATGTAGTACAGTATTCAATCTTTTCAGCAGGCCCTGTTATAAATATCATTTTTGCTATCCTTGTTTATGTGATTTTAGCTTTTGCTATCGTACCTATAGAGAATAATATTACCCAGCCTATTGGCTTTTCTTTTAATGGCATGCTTGAGAATTATTCAGCTGAACAAGCAGGCATGAAATCAGGAATGATAATAAATTCTGTCAATGGCGTTGAGGTACTTGATTTTCAGTCATTTACTGAAAAAACAGGGCCTTTAAATCCAGATCAGGAACTTACTATCGGTGTTGATAATGGCAGTGCTTTTAGAATTGTTACAAAGCCGTCTCCTGATGACCCGGAAAAAGGTTATATCGGGATACTTACTATACAAAATGAGAGAATGATAATGGAAAAATATTCTTCTTTTAATAAGCCTTTCTTCTGGCTAAAGAATCTTCTAAGATGGGTCGCTATCCTTAATCTTATAATAGGGCTTATGAACCTATTGCCTATTATAATTACAGATGGGGGAAGGATGCTAAAAATCCTATTGGGCAAGCTTTTTAGAGATGGGAAAAAAGCAGATAAGGTCTGGCTCTTTATCGGTATATTGTTTATTTTTCCTATTGCGCTTGCGCTTCTTCTTAGATTGAGTTTTTGGGTACTGTCTCTTTTTGGTGTTGCTTAGAATATCTTAAGATAGCCTGTCTTGCTGCTTTGACATTATCTAACCTTTTGACTGGGGTAGAATTTGGTGCATTTTTTATTATGCCTGGATTATCTATTGCTTCTTGTTTTATTTTAATCATTGCTTT
>JAGLMD010000110.1 GCA_023140175.1 Nanobdellota archaeon
AAAAAAACGCAACATTTATAAGTTAATATATCAAAATGATATATTAATAGTATATAAAGTATATCAAAATGATACATATGAGAAAAGAGGAAAGTTCTTTTGTTTTTAAGATGTTAGTTTATAGACCAGAATAAGAAAATAGAATGGGAAAAAGCAGCCTGATCCATATAAGAGTGGGTAAGGGGATAAAGAGAGAGATGCAGAGATTGATAGATGTAGGTATGTTTTCTACAGAGTCTGAGATTGCCAGAGAGGGGATAAGGCATCTTTTGATAAAATACCTGAAGGAAGCCGGCTTTGATGGGGCTTCTGGAAAAACTAATAATGATAGAGATGAGAATGCGAAAAAAAAGTAAATCCGGAATGAGAAACTATATCGGGGATAGTGTAATTAAAGGATATTCTCTTAATCAGATAAAGAAGACACTCATTGCTAATGATTATTCGAAGAGGAGGGCAGAGGCAATAATAAATGATTATAATGATCATCTGCAGAGAAGGGGGAGATTCATCTCTAATAATATTCTGGCTTTGATTGTATTGTGCTTTATGTTTGTTTCATTAGTCAGCAATTATTATATTATAACATATTATCCTAGTGCCCCTAAGTTTACAGGCATGTCTTCTGCTATTGGTATTGCCAGGCTGTGTGTAAATACAAGGCCAACACTTGATATATCTGATTGTGCCAATAGTGTAAATGTCAGCGATGAATATTATTGTGTTGTAACTGCTGGTGATTCTGACGGCAATACTGTATTTACTTTCTATGATAATGTTACTTTCTTGAATATCAGCTTGCTTTCCGGGATAATAAATTTCACTCCTGCAACTGCGGATTTGGGATCGTATCATATAAACATAACAGTACAAGACGGAAGCGGGTGTGATAATGGGTGGGAGATGGATATTCTGAACTTATCTATACTGACTATATGTTCTATGAAGAATCCTCCTGTATTCAATAATCTCTCAACTAACTATACTATTTTGAGGGATAGGGATTGGTCATTAAGAATAAATGCTACTGATGATGATGGAGATACTATAACTTATTCTGTTACTGAGGTTAATAATACTGCTTACTCAAGTTTTGGTGCTGTGATGGAACTTGATTCATCAATTGGACTGTTGAATATTACTCCTACAATTGCCCATGTCAGAAACCATATATTGAACATAAGTGCAAGAGATAATAGCAATTGTCCGAATGATACAGCCTGGCAGCTTGTAGAGATAATTGTTGATGCGAATAATACTATCCCAATTTATATAGGGGCTGCCGGAGACTTAGATCATACATGGAACGAGGATACTACAGAATCTAACCTTTACAACCTGGATGATTATTTCAATGATTCTGATGGAGACTGCCTTAAATATGAGGTCGAATATTTATCACCCCATTCTTTTATCAGTGTATCTATTGCTAATAATATTGATCCGAGGGCAGGCAGCTGCCCAACAAGCCATTATGCAACCTTAACGCCTGCTTCGAATCGGTTTGGGGTTGAGACTATCTGTTTCAGAGCAAATGATACTATCGATGTTTCTACTCAAGTGTGTGTGAAATATCATGTACAGAATGTGCCAGAGCCTGTTATCATACCTTCTACTGCTTTATCTTCAGGAGGGGGGGCTGGCGGGGCTGGAATTGCAAAGCCAAAGAGATGTGAAGAGAGGTGGTATTGCAGTGCATGGAGCGAGTGCATAGGCGGATTTATGTTGAGGAACTGTTCAGATATCAATAAATGCAAGACATCTAAGTATAAGCCCGATGAAACCAAAGCATGTGTATACATCGAGCATTGTTACGATGGGGTGCAGAATTATGGTGAGGAAGGAATTGACTGCGGTGGAGAGTGTTCGGTAGATTGCGTAACATGTTATGATGGTATAATGAACTGCCATACTTTGTTGAATGGAACATTACTATGTGAAGAGGGTGTAGACTGCGGCGGGCCCTGCAGGCTATGCCTTGAAGGGGAAATAATTGAATTAGAGGATGAAGAGCTGCCAGCACCTAGACAAACTTACTTATTCAGATATGATCTATTATTATGGCTCTTATTGCTGCTTTTATTGTTATTGCTGTTATTTGCTTTAATAAAAAGACTAGTGAAGAAGAAGACAAGAGATGAAATAAAGGGGAAATTTGATGGATCTATGAGAAAGGCCAGGAAGTTATGGTACATGTTATTATTCTTAGTCAAGGGCAAGAAAGACTCAAAGCTGAAAGAGAAAATGAAAGGACATGCTGAGAGCGGAGATATATTATCCAGAGTAAGGAGTCTTGGAATGAAGCTGGGCAAGATAAGCAATCATGAGATAATCAAGGAACTAAGTAAGATAATGAGGATATGGCTGAAGCAAAGGTTTAATTTTGAGTATGAGGCAACTGTGGAGGATTTACTTCTACAGATTAAAGATAAGAAAGGGCTGGACATGATAAAGAGAATTAAGCCATTCTTTGATAAGCTTACGCACATTGCATATAGCGGTGAAGAAGTAAATAATGAGGAAGCAGCAGCTTTGATAAGCAAGGCTGTAAAAATTATTGAATCTAATAAGCCTATGATAAGAAATAAGACAGCAACTAAGAAAGATGTTTCTAAGAAGAAAGGCAATAAGAAAATATCTTTAGTTATTTTACTTATTATCGCAATTTTAGGGAGTATGTTATTCATGTTCAGGACAGAGATAACCGGAATGGTAATTGGAGACCAAAGTATGCAGGCAACTATTGATATTAATGAGGAATTTGCAGTCAATTCAGTATATCCACTGAATATAGGGGATGCTGACCCTGAATCTGTTAAGTTAAGCGGCAGGGTGAGCAAGGATTCAGATATAATGATATATGCAGGTAGCTTAGATGATAATTACATTGTTTTTGACAGCAAATTATTGCAGAAAAAGGCCACTTTGAGCAAAAGAATAAAAACAGATCAGATAAAGGAATTTACTGGTGGAAAAGAGATTGATTTAAAGATAGATTATAATAAAGATACGCCCTGGGATAGTGATAATGATGGGATCTCAGGAATAGATGAGGCAGTTGATGTCACTATAAAAGACAGCTTGTTTAGCTGGGATGCTGATGAAAGTAAATTATGCACTTTGTGGAAAGTCAGCAATGATGCTGGAAATGAATATGCCTGCTATGGGGGTTATGATTGCTGCAGCTTACTGGAGCTAGTTCCAGAGCGGGACAGGTGGGATGATACTTTATACCTTACTTATGGCAAATATGATTCTGTTGAAGAGAATATTGTTTCTGCAAAGCTGATATATGCTGATTACAGCCTTGATGCAGCCAATGCATACTCTGAGATTATTGAAAGCGAGACTGAAGAGATAAGTGTCAGTTTCGAGGATGAGATGATTGAATTCAATGATATCTGTATGGAGAGCTGTTTATTAGCCGGACTTTTGGATGATAAGCTTATTATTGTAATAAATGAAGGCAGGATATATCTTGAGAAAGC
>JAGLMD010000111.1 GCA_023140175.1 Nanobdellota archaeon
AGGCGCTCAACTATATTTATTTGACTCGTTAAGGAAAAAATTTGGGCTGGAATGAAATGGAACCGTTTAATCCACGTGTTATCTAAAGTTTTAATTTTAGATTGGAGTGATTAAGCGATGATTTGCGTTAAGAAAATTTTGGTTTACCCGTAGCAGTTGAAAATCTATTACTATTAATTTCTGCGTTAGCAGTGTTTATGTCTGTAAGACAAAGGGGCACTATTATGTATCTCTACGAGGTAGACTAAATTTCCGTAGGAATCGGGGGCTTTTGGTTCTAAAAAATAGTATAAAAATTTTATAAGATTACTACTTCGAATTCTTCTGTTTTTCCTTGGCTTGCAGTTTGACTATTTCAAAAAGTTTGTTCAATACTTCCTGAGGTATATCTATTTTCATCTTTGTTTTAAGATCTTCCAAAAAACAACCTAATTCGAAAGCAGCCCTTTTTTTGCTAAGTTTTATCTGGTTTTCAGATTCTTGAATTATTATATCCCAATTAATTTTTGTAGCATTAATTATCCTCCTGGCATCGTCTTTATCCTTGAGACGATCTGTAGCACATTTCATTAGTATAATATCATGTGGATCTGCAATTTTTAGTATTAATGTATCTTCAAATTGATGAATTTGCTCTGCTCTCTTCCTCATACCTTCTGAAAATATAAAATCAATTACTTGTACAACAAACAAATCAAAACGTTCATCATTAAGCTTAAGCATTTGGGGTTGGTTTCTTTTTACACCATATACTTTAATTGCATCCATTTCCAGGTACCCTAAAGATTTAACTGCTTCTTTGAACACGTTTCTATCCCCTACATTCTCAAAGACAATATCTATATCTAAAGTGGTATCTTTAAATCCTAAAAACATCATAGCTGTTCCACCAATAGCATAGGCGGTTATTTTTTTTGTTAATCTTCTTGAGACATTTAGTAACAGCTTTTGTTGTTGATCTATGTTTATCATTTGTATTCCTCCAGATCTTCTTTATTAAAAGGTATATAAATTTTCCACATATTTTCAATCTCCTTGAAATCTTTAGACCTTAATTCAGGAAGGATATACCTAAATATATATTCTTTTTTTGGTAAAGATATATTCCTAAACCGTTTACTCATCTTTCTTACTTTCATAATTTTACGAGCCAAATCATATAATGCCCCAACTTGCCTTTCTATATAATTTTCTTTTGCCAAGATATGTACTTCTGTCCAATTGTCTATTTTTTTAAATAAGGCTAAAGAAGCTAGAATAGTTCTGAAACTTTTTGTCTTTATTGCGTAGATTAGTGTTTCTTCTAAGCTAGGTTCTTTACCATATATTTTGTATATTACTGGAGTACTTATTTTGATAGGGGAGTGTTGATTGATTATCTCATAGTAACTCTTACCCCCTAATTTATTCTCTAACGAAATATAATATACTCTACGATTATTACTTTGTCTTTTTGTTTTAATGTAGCCTTGCCTTCTTAATCTGTGAATGTAGTAGATTGCCCTTTTCTTATCTACTTTAAGTATATCCATTACTGACTCAATTGTTTGGATTCCAGATAATTTTTGAAGGATTTCCTGCGCTTTCATAATTGAATCTAGGTATAACTATTATATAAACTTTTCTATTAAATATATTATTCTATTAAATCTAGGCATGGATAATATATAAAGGCGAACTCACTAATACTGAAAAATAAATAGTATTATATAGAAACTATATATGACTATTTAACAAAACATTTAAATATAAGTTATAATATACTAGTTATATAGGGGGTATAAAATGAAATTATTCAATATACAAGAAAACAGAATTAAATGTGGAAAATGCGGCACTGAATTCGATCTAAATAAAAATGAAGCCTGCCCTCTTTGTAGTTTTGGTAAGGTCATTCTAAATGGGGGTATAAGAGAAAAAACCATCTTAAATAAACACACCAATAAGAGTGAGATGTTAACTCCCCCTCCAAATATGCCCTTAGGAGCAGGGGAACCCTATGTTGAAGATGAAAATGAAGTGTGGGGATCTTGGTTAATGGTCAATGATTTTTTCTCTATGAAGTTTTTAACAAGGGTATTAGGTTGGAAAATGAAGAATGAGCAAAAAGACAATATCCCATTACTCTCTCTTTTAGGTGATGCTGTAGAACTCATAGAGCAATATAAATTAACACAATTCAAGGGGTTTCCAAATAAAATTACCAATAAAGAGGATTTACAGAAGGACAATGCAGTAAGCAGGCTAGTCTACCATTTTTTATATACTGGTGAAGGTATGGGGTTTTTTGAAGTAACTTCTGATAAGAACGCAGAAGAACCGTGGGATGAGAAATGGAAAGATATATCTGTCTCTTTAACTAAGGAAGGATTAGAATTTGCACAATTAAGAAATTTAATTTTTGATGATGGGGAAAAAGAACAAATCTTAACAACAGAAGAAAGAGAGTGGCTTGTCAAACATTTAAAGAAAATTGATAAAGAAAATTATAAGGAATATTCCATATTAAAAGAGGTATATGAATTTCTAAAAGCAGGTAATAATGGAAATAAAGATTTATGGAACTGGTTTGAAAATAACAAAAAATTTAGAGATTACATCCTTAAAAGAAGCGAAAAAGCTAGAAAAGACGAAAAAGTCTTCAAAAAGCAGATTTATAATTATGCTAGAAGTTTTGCATCTGCTAAGATATCTTTATTGAGGGAAATGGGTATAGTTAGAAATAAAAGAAATGATTATACAATTATTGGTGAATTATAGGTAATAAAATGGAAGAAGAAAAAACAAATACAAATAGTCCAGACCAAACTGACGAATATGTAAACACGCCTCAAAATGACATGCAACAGATTGAACAAATCGTGAGAGAATATGAAAGTGAACCCTCCAAAGGAATATCGCATGGGCTTCAAAAAGATGCCATACAGAATGGGGTGGGTGCTAGACTTCCAGGAAATGAACCTAACTCTTATAAGAATTGGCGTTTCAAATTCAAACTTTTCAAGATAGGCGATAAATTTGCTCTTTCTTTTACCGACGAAGGGACAAAAGGTTTAACTGGTGAACTATTGTCTGTTCGAGATATTGATAAATGGTCTTCAGAAGGAAAACTTACTTCTGAACAAAACTTAAGCAGATTCCTAACAAGATTTGATTCAGGTGGCAACTATGGACCTGGAAGTTTTGGTAGAGGAAAACTAATATTTCAAGCAGCTTCTAAATCAGCCGCAATTTTATGTGATTCGCTTAGGTATGATGATTTAAAATATATTGCTTTTGAGCGAAAACTAATAGGAAATAGTCTAAAGCAGAATCCAATTCCACTCCAAGATGAAGACGCTAAACAATTCGTTAATAAACTCAGCAATGGAGTTATAAATCCTTTAGACAAGCCAGGTACAAGAATTACTATTTTTGATCTGAAAGAAGAAATAGCCGATTCAATTATAAATTCGTTTAGAGAAGATAAACTAGATATTATGAATGATTATACTTTATCATTTATTAAGATGATAGAAGAAAGTTGGTGGGAAATAATACAAAAGTTTGATGCGAAGATTACTGTAGAATTTGATGGAAAGGTAAAACTAGTCCAATTAAGTGACCCACTTAAGAGCATTGTAAATGCAACGGAGAATGGAACTAGATGGAAAATCTATAAGCAACAACATGTACCAGTAGTTATTCAAAATGTAACTTATAAAATTAAAGAATTAAGACTGGCTCTATCTCCTGATTTGTTGGATGATGACTTAAGGGGCTTCTGGATTCAGAGAAAACGAATGAAGATAGGATATATGAAGAGCATATACCCTCATCATACAATAGCCAAAAAAATATGCGGGTATGTGGTGTTAGATTATGATCTCGAAGAAGAAATTGAAAAGAGTGAGGGAACAACACACTACAGTTTTAACTTTAGACATAGTGCTCCAAATCAAATTAGGCAGGTTGTTAATGCACATCTGCAAAGATTTCAGGAATTACTTGGAATAAGAACAACCAGTGATGCAAAGCGTTCTCAGCAGGACATGCTCGATGCTATGAAAGAAATTAATGAAGCTGCGAGAAAGTTAGGTCTAATCTCTGAGTTTTTTGTGGGTCCTCAGTCACGGGATGTTGAAATAGGCATAGAGTCCTTTAAATTACCTAATGAAGAGTCAAAGAGAATTGATTTTGGTGATACTATTGGTCCAGTTGTTTATAAAATCAAAAATAATACAAATCAACTACAACAAATTGAATTATTTTTAACAGCTGAACAAAGAGGGTCTGAGAGCAAAAGCAAGACAGTGTGTAAGAAAGAAATTAGTCTTCAGCCAAACGAGTTCAAGAATATTAAATGTGAGTCTTTTAGTTTTGAAAGCAATGAATTCAGAAGTGAAGAGGCAATTATAATTTTTGCTAAAGTAAACAATAAAAACTCAGGAGAGAAGATGTGTCAAGTTTCAAGAATGCTTTGGTTAGGACGAGAAGAACCGAAAAGTGAAGAAAGTCCATTTACAGTTACGGCTTATGCCCCTTTATTTCCAAGAGCCAAATCTAACCGTGTTGAAATAACAGAATCAATAAGGAATATAAGGTTTAAAGTATCCAACAAAAGTGCTAGCAATGTTAAAATTAATTTGGATTTAGTTGCTAGAAAATCCCCTAGCACGTCTGGTGATGTAAGGATATTAAAAGAAATTAGAACTGAAAGAGAATTTAAGTTGCAAGCAATGTCAGATATTGAATTTGCATATGATGCTTTAGATATTTCTGGAGAGCAGTTTATAGCTGTTAATGAAGGTCCAGCTAATGCAGATGAACGCAAATGCGAGATTTATTTCAGTGTCAGACTTTTCCAAAATGAGCCCTCTCTCAATATGATAAAAGGGCAACACCTAGGGAAAAAGAATATTATATTTTATATTGGTATGGATCCTCCAGGAAGGTCAATTTTTAATAAAACATTAATGGCGAATGACCCTGAAGATGGTAAACGTTCATGGTATCAAGGAGATCGAGCTTCAGGATATACTTTTGTTTTAAATGAGGGCCATCCTTCATACAGATTTGCAAATTCATATGAGTCTGAAGTTAAACAAGAGTATATTAAAGAACAAATGTTGTGTCAGGCGTATGCAATTGCTATTGTCGAACAAGAATTTACGGGTGTAGCTGAAAAATTCAAAGATATCCTTTTAAATCCTGATACGTCACCTGCTGAAGCTTTTTTAAAGATTCATGAAATTGTAGGTGACGCCTTAATTGAGATGAATTAAAAATGGCAATTATTGTTGAAATTGATAAAAATGGAAAATACCTTTTTGACTCTATTAAGGGAATAGGTGGATCTGAGGAAGATAAAAAAAAAGCAATACAACTTAATGAACTGGTAAAAAAAAGATTGACTCAGTTGACATCAAGACTTAAAAGTCTAAAAATAGTTGTAGAAAATAGAACAAGAAATAAAGTTAAGGCATACTGGGAATTTGGATTGGCTTTAAGAAAAATTGTTCTTGAATCGGATTTGGTTGATCCAAGTGAAAAAAAATTATTTTGGCTGAATGTCAGAATCCATGCTCCAGAAGGCCTTTTGGCAAAAGATAGGGGCCCAAACAGAATCCATGTTGCATATTGCTTTAGACTTGCAGGTTACCCAAAAAAATTTGCTTTGAAAAGAGAATGGAGTGAATGGGTTTACTTATTTGATAGTCCATTTATTAACTACGAAGAAAGATTTGATGAGTGGGACAAAACTAAAATTGTGAAAGAAAAAAACTATACATCCAGAGAAAATACTCGTTTATTTATTCAATGCTTAAATTCAATTTTAAATGGTGTAGAAACAAAAGATCTAAATGATGAGGAACTATTTAGGTGTTATGATGGCTCATTGAAATTATCCAAAAAATTAATTGATGAAAATTATCAAAATGATTCGGATAATTTCAAATTTATGCTTAAGAAAGCAATCGCTGATGAAATTAATTCTGTTGGAAAACTAATATCTGGAAGCATAAAACCGGAAGAACTTGCGAAGGTGATTGCTACTAAAATTTAAGTTAATGTCATGAGCCTTTCATTCTTAGCTTAATTGTATAATCGGATATTTTGAATTTTCTCAACACATTTCTTGGGATCTTTCTTAATATCATGTTCCCATAGCTTTAAAACATTGTAGCCATCTTTCTTCAATCTTCTTTCGTTTCTCCTATCCCTCTTAACATTGTTTTCTATTTTTGGAAGCCAGTATTTCTTATTAGTTTTAGGTTCTTTATAGCATTTTGGACACCTATGCCAGAAACACCCATGTAGAAATAATACAGTTCTATTTTCTTTAAATAAAATGTCAGGACAACCTACAATATTTGGATGCATTTGATGCTTTATTTTATTTCCTTTAAGATAATTATGAATTTTTCTTTCCTGAGAAGTCCATTTACTCCTAATCCTAGACATACAATAACTTCTTTGACTTTTTGTAAGGTTATCCGGCATATTTAATTAAGAACCTATCAATTTTTAATAATTTGTTTTCCGATAGCTTGTGCCAATAAAGGGGGAACAACATTAGCTAATTGTTGTTGTTGAGAGCTTATGCCGCCCTCAAATATAAATCTATCATCAAAAGATTGAAGTCTGGCTGCTTCTCTAACTGATAAACCCCTATCCTCAAAAGGATGAATAAGCATTGCTTTTCTAAAGTTTGCAATAGTATTTGCTGGTTTATTGGGGTCTAATCTTTTGTATAAATAACTATGCCCTCCAGATTTAAGAATACAATTAGATTTTAATGAATCAGGGAGGGCACTCCAGTTTTTTCCAACTGGTATTTTAGAGTATCTTTCTAAAACTAGACTGCCGCTTCTAGTTATCAAATGATTATGTACTTTTTTTGATCTTCCCCTCATCTTCTGCTGGTACTTACATTTTGGTTCTGAAAAATAATCACAAATCTTACTGCCTTTTGTTTTATTATCAATCTGAGGAATATCTCCAATTGCATCCCCTACATTAATAAATGATTTTTTCTCAGTGCCATATTTTCGTTTTGGTGCATATATTTCACGCCCGATATTATTCCCAATAAAGAAAACCCTCTTTCTCTTTTGAGGAACACCATAATCTGCAGCACAAAGCGGAATAAATTTGACTTTGTAACCATGCCTTCTCATATTATTGATAATAGAATTTGTGAAAGAACCTCTGTCCATGTTAATCAGCCCTTCTACATTTTCCATAATAAACCAAGAAGGTTTAATTTGTTTAACAAGTCTTATAAACTCAAACACTAAGTTGTTCTTAGGGTTATTTGGGTTCCTTGTTTTGATATTCGCTAAGGAGAAGCCTTGGCATGCTGGCCCCCCTACAACTACGTCTATTTTTTTAGTTCCGCATTTCTCAGAAATATCAGAAACTGTCAGTTTGCGTATGTCTTTCAGCAGAAAAGGAACTTTAGGAAAATTCCGATGATATGTTTTTTTGCAGTTTGGATCAACATCATTTGCTAATAGAATATCAAAACCTGCATTTTTAAAGCCCAAACTAATGCCTCCAGCTCCAGCAAAAAAATCAATTACAGTCGGCTTATATTTCATCCTTATCCTCTTTTTATATATTTATTTTATCTTGTTTTTTAAAAAATTCTCTAATACCTTATTAAGCATTTCTCCAACTTTATGGTCCTGGATTTTGCAATATCCTGTAAACCGCTTCCATGTTCTATCATCAACACCTTCAACTAATTTTTTTTTCTTTACCATCTTATATTAGTTTATACTTCTTTATATTAATATAAATTATCTAATATATAAATGTTTCGTCAACTAAACTTTTGCGTTTTTAACTAGAACATATTTATTGAGCATTTCCCTGAATAAATCCGGTTCCCTGGCAGTCCTGATTATCCATCTCCAACCTTTCT
>JAGLMD010000112.1 GCA_023140175.1 Nanobdellota archaeon
TATGAAGAAATGTATTTTCCTGTCACTGTAGTGCATAAGGGAATAAAGAAAGCTAATTATGAGGTTGAGATTGATGGTGAGGACTGGATTAAGGCAGATACTGGTGAATTTTCTCTAGCACCTGGAGAGACATATTCCTTTTATGTAGTAGCAGAGCCTATAAATGTTTCTGCTGGAAATTATTATGCAAATATTGACTTAAAGCGTGATAATGTCATATACAGAAAGAGAATGAAATTTAAGCTAAGGGAGAGTGAATCTCTATTTGCTTCTTTTGTTGGTTTTGTCAGTTATAACAGGTATTGGATATATACGGGACTCGTTGTCTTGCTTTTGTCAGTTATTCTTTTGTTTTTTATTCGGGAAAGAGCAAGGTCATGGAAGATAAGAAGGCTAATCAACAAAGCAGTGAAGCAGGAAAAGCAGAAAGATGCCAGTCAAAAAGATGAGAAAAAGAATGTTAGGAAAGGAAAGAAGAAAAAGGGCTTTAAATGGCTGCATATACTAATTGGTGTTTTTTTAATTACTGCTGTTTATCTAGGTTTTCAATATAGTGATCTTCTTCTCAGGGCAGCTGGATATATCCAGCCCCTTATTGTTGAGTATATCTGGTATATAATTTTAGGGTTTTTCCTGCTTGCTGTAATAATTGCAATTTTGGCAAGTGTTGATAAGAAAAAGTAATTCTTGGTATTTTATTCTATAATTTAAAGAATAAAAATAGAATGGGGCTGCTGGGACTTTCAGCAAAAAGCTTTTGAACCCAGACCCGCTGGTTTAACCTGTTGGTCATCGTCTTGCGACTCAGCGCTCCAACAACTGGAGCCAGCTATTCTAGCCAAGTTATACTACAGCCCCATCTATCCTATGAGAATAATATTTATTTTATAAGGCTTTTTGTTTTAATTCATGGAGGCAATTTTTTTTGCAATTATCGAGTATCTGTATAATTTACCATATCCTTTTTTCTTGCTTAATCCGTCCATAATCAAATGAAATAACAAGCCAATTGACATGACTAAGAATATTTTATTTACTATCGATAACAGGAGCAGAACAAACATCAATTCCCAGTTATGGAAAATAAGTATCAGTTTTTTGTACTCTTCTTTGTTTATCTTTTTCCCCATCTTCAAGCAATGAACATATGTCTCTTTTATGCTGAATTTTTTGAATCTTATATAGTAATATAGGATGTGGTCTATATCTATCAGAAATCCTGTTATGAAGATGAATAAAGAACTAATTCCGAATGAGGGGTATAAGATTAGGGCCAGGATTGAGGATGCTAGGAAATGTTGATAAGGCATCATTTTTACCAGCTTATTTTGTCTCCTATTTTTATATCTGGCTTTTTTGTTAATTCTAAGATATATTTTGCTTTCTTGTCTGGAAAACAAGAAGAAACAAATGGGCAGAGTTTTTTTATGAAAATTGCTTCTTTTTCTTTGTTAATGTAAACAGCCCAAATAGGAAAAAAAACGAAGAACATATGGAGTGAAATCCTTTTTTCTTTTTTGAATTCAAATATAAGATTTCTTTTCTTTGAGAACATCAGGCCAAGAGCTTTTGATATGATAGACTTACATATTTTATAGTCTTTAGCAATTATTTTTTTATTGGACTTAATCACCCGAATTTCACCTTCTTTTTAATTTGGCCCTTTCCATAATTTTCTGACTTTTGCCAGCCTCTCTGGTGTACCTGTGTCAAACCACATGTTATCACATTTGAAGCCGTATAGTTTTCCCTGTTTAGCTAAGATGGGAAAGATATCTTTTTCTATCATAGCTTTTTCTTTGTCTTTTATCAGTTCAAATACTTCTGGTTCTAGGATATAATAGCCTGAGTTTATGTAATTTGTTGGCGGGTCTTTTGGCTTTTCTATGAATTCTGCTATCTTATCTCCGTCTAATACAGCAACACCATAGCTTCTTGGGTCTTCTATTCTGGATAATCCTATTGTTGCCGTAGCTTTGTTTTTTTTGTGGAATTCAAGCATTTCCTTTAGGTTGACATTAAAAAGATTGTCTCCATTGACCATAAAGAATGTTTCTTTTAGCTGCTTGTTTTGTTTGTTCAGGATTATAAGGGGCCCGGCTGTGCCTAATGGTTCAGGCTCTTCTACATAAGATATGCCAATGTTGAATTCCTTACCATCTTTAAAATAATCTTTCATTGCTTCTCTTTTGTATGCTATACTAAGTATAATCTCGTTTGCCCCATATTTTTTCAGAATATCAATGACATGCTCTGTCAATGTTTTTCCCCTTATTGGTATGAGTGCTTTCGGTATTTTATATGTCAAAGGCCTTAATCTTGTGCCTTCTCCGCCAGCTAATATTATTGCTTTCATATGGGTTAGGTATTTATGCGGGTTATTTAATTTTTTTGGAAAATTTCGGGATAAAAAATAGAAAAAGTTATCCCATAATTTTATTCTTTCTAAATGACGATAAAATCGCAGCCTAGAAATACGAAATGTTTAAATACCCCATCATTCTAAAAGCTTAAAACTAGTTTATATTATGCAGTTTATAATATATTCATATACTAAAAAAATTAAAAGGAGTTGGTGTTGATGCAAAAAGAGGGAAAAGTTGATATTAAGGTTTTTCTAACTGTTTCTATTTTGATGGTTGTTTTCTGGGCGATATTTGTTCTTGCTGATGGTGCTGAAGTTACACTTACTAACCCTGTAGACGGGTATAATTCGTCTAGCCTTGATGTAATTCTTAATTGTACTCCCATTGCTGTTGGGGAAGTGAACATATCTAACGTCACATTATGGATAGATTTTTCCGGAATCTTTGCTCCTAATGGCACTGATACAAGTGGTGCAGCATTAAATAACTCAAATGTTTCTTTTGCAAGAACCGCTCCTTCTGATGGAACTTATGTATGGAATTGTTATGCATGTGATAATAATAGCGTATGTAATTTTTCCACATCAAATCGAACAGTTACTGTTGATACAACAGCTCCTGTTGTGAATGCTTCACGACCCGGCACATTTAATATTGATAATTTGAATTTTACCCAGTTTCCTGTAACTGTCAATGTGACTGTAGGGGATAGCGGTATAGGTATTGAAAAAGTATGGTATATACTTAATTCGGGCTTTAGCACAGGCGGCGGCCCTAATTTGCTGGGTGGCAATGATACTGCTGTAGAGATGACTGGAGCAAACGGCAAATATTCGGCTAATTTATCAGTTAGCTTTACAAGCCTTTATACAGGACCTGGTCCGCATAGCATCTATTTCTGCGCTAATGATTCATTTGGGCATGTAGCATGCAATACTAATCTTAATGGGGCTCCAGCAGGATTTATGATGAAAGGAGCAAATGTAACAGAAGTAGAAGCATCTATGGCAGCTATTTCCGGAGTTTCAAGTGCAAATATTACTTATGAAAATGGCACAGATTTTTCTGGAATGGCGGATCCTACTTCAAATATTTATACTATGAGGCTAAACCTTAATGGAAAGTTTGTGACTATTGTGGGTTTCCAGATCAATGAGAGCCTGATGAGGGATATGAATCAAACTGATATAGTTACAAACCCAACAACTCAAATAGAGCAGGCGATTGGCTCAGGATATAATTTAACCATGGCTTGGGCAAATGTTTCAATATGGCTGCCAACAGGCTCATTCTATAAATACGGTATTTTTGAACTGCCTGGAACAGGTTTTGATAGGATGGAGTATTGTACAGGACATATAGATGATCCTACCTGTACTGCTAAACCTATGTGCAATGCAACTCCTACAGTATCTACTTATGAAAATGTCAATATGCCTTGCTGGATCGAATCCAATGGATATACTCTTCTATATTCAACTTCATTTTCTGGAGGAGTTGGTGGAAATGATACCACCGCACCGCAAGTGATAATTGGAGCTCCAGTAAATGGAATAAATACTTCAGATAATACTCCCCAAATTTATGTAACTATCAGTGATATCAATGGTTCAGGTATTAATAATGCAAGCACTAATGTTAATGTTAATGGCACGATTTATAATTTGAATCAGATGACTTGCACAAACAACACTCTTAATTCGACTAATACGTCATGTTACTTTGATGCAAGTACTTTATCAGATGGATTAATAAATTTAACAGTCACGGCAATAGATAGTAGTAATAATACTAATACTAATATAACTACGATATTCTTTACTGTAGATGCAACTGCTCCTGTACTAAACTATAATGCATCAAGCGCATCAAGCGCTGCAGTCGGCACAGTAATAACAATATCTGCTAATTTCACTGATGCTACAACAAATGTTGATTCATTAATCTTGTTAGTCAATGGCACTCCTAAGACAATCAACCAAAGCTGTAACTATAATACGCAGCTTGTTACATTTAATTATACTGTGCAAACCGGAGAGGAGAATAAAGACCTGAACTTTACAGTAAGGGTAAACGACTCAGCAGGAAATCTTGCAGAAACAGAAACTAAAGTAGTTGCAGTTACAGACAGCACTGCACCGACTGTCTCGTTAAGTGTTCCTGTTGCAGGAAAGAATACTTCCTCTTCTAATGTGACATTTACATTTACTACTACTGATGCAGTTAGTTCAACAGTGAACTGTACTTTAGTTATAGATGATGTTGTTAATGTAACCTATGATTCAACAAGCACAGGCAATACAACAACTATCAATTATTTCAACGATGGATCCTATCTATGGAATGTGACATGTGAGGATGCTGCAGGGAATATCAATAACTCACCAACCAGAATATTCACAGTAGATACAGTTGCTCCGACAATTTATTACAATGCATCAAGCGCAACAAGCGCTGCAGTTGGAGATATAGTCACTATAACAGCAACTTTCAATGAAACAAGAACTAATGTCGATGCGTTAGTTTTCAAGGTGAATACCACTATAAAAACAGTTAATCAGAGTTTTAATTACAAAGATACACAAGTTACTTTCAACTATACGATACAGTCAGCAGATGAGAATAAAGTGTTGGCATTTACAGTAACTGCAAATGACTCTGCTGGAAATGAGAATACAACATCCAGTTTTGAAGTTACAG
>JAGLMD010000113.1 GCA_023140175.1 Nanobdellota archaeon
GAATTTAAATTGTCAGGCTACTAGACCCATTGGAATTCTATCCTTGAGCAGTTCCAACAATTGTAGAAACATAGTGTCTCCGACATTACATACTAGCTGAGTGTCATCATTATCATGATAGTCTCCTATAGTGTCAATTATTTTAGTGAGAATTCTGCTGTCTATACTATCCCTGAATATATCAGTTGTCATTTTTTCTACAGGTTGTAAACACTTTATAAAATTTTTGATATTGTAACTACTATTAGGTAAACAATATTGTTTTAAATCCTCAATCAAAAACTATATAAACATATTAAAATCTGACTTTCCTCATGGGGGAGGTAGAAGTAGAGACGATAAATGTATTAGATATGTCAGATAAAGAGCTCTCTAAATTTCTAAAAGAAAACAGCATGTCCATGAAGCTTGAAGAAACAAAAAAGCTTCCCAAGATCCTGAAAAGAAACCCAACCTTAACAGAATTGCATATCTTCAACACAGAATGGTCTGAGCATACATCATATAAAAGCTCAAAAAGTATCCTAAAACAATTGCCCACAGAAGGGCCGACAGTGATCCTTGGCCCAAAAGAAGACGCAGGAATAGCATTCTTTACAGAACATAATGGGGAAAGATATGGTATTGTAATGTCTCATGAATCCCATAACCATCCTTCTCAGGTTGTTCCTTATGAAGGGGCAGCAACAGGCATTGGAGGAAATGTAAGGGATGTTCTTTGCATGGGCGCCAGAGTAATAGCTTGTGCAGACCCATTGAGATTCGGCAGCCCGGATGGAAAACATAAAGACCGAGTAAAGTATATCTCAAATGCTGTAATTGATGGTATAGCTGGCTATGGCAATCCGTTAGGGGTGCCTGTGATTGCAGGTGATGTTTATTTTAATGACTCTTTTGATGATAACTGCCTTGTTAATGTCGTAACTTTAGGCATACTAAAAGAAAAAGATATCATCCACAGCACAGCTCCAGAAAATGCAGAAGGCTATGACATCATAGTTGTAGGAAAAGCTACTGATAATTCTGGTTTTGGAGGAGCAGCCTTTGCCTCATTGATACTTGATGAAGAAGACCGAGAATCAAACAGGGGAGCAGTACAGGTTCCAGACCCATTCTTAAAAAACATTCTTTTCAGGGCAACAGAGTCTGTCTTTAAAGAAGCTAGAAAGAAAGGAATAACACTCGGGTTTAAGGATATGGGAGCAGGAGGAATAATGTGTGCTACCACTGAACTCGTATCTTCAGCCGGCCTTGGAGCTGAGATAGACATCGATAAGGTTCATGTTTCGATGCATAATCTCCCACCTTACATAATCGCATGCTCAGAAACCCAGGAAAGATTCACCTGGATTTCCCCTAAAGAATTCACAGAAACCATTCTTAAGATATACAACAAAGACTTTGAACTGCCAAATATTTCAGAATGTGCAAGAGCCTCTGTTGTTGGCAAAGTTACAAGATCAAAAAATTATATCCTAAAACATAAAGGCAGGATTATTTGTAATGCAGATGTTGATGAGATAACCGAAGGAGTAAAATATGAAAGAAAATCAAGAGAACACAAGGAAAAAAGAGAAAATCTAAAAGAACCAAATCTAAAAGAGCCGGGTGATTACAGCCAAACAACCCTAAAAATATTATCTCATCCTAATGTTGCTTCTAAGGCAGCCTGCTATAAGCATTATGATACAGAAGTTCAGGGATTGACAATCATCAGGCCTGGAGAGGCAGATGCAGGAGTACAAACCCCCATTCCTGATTGTAAGGCAGGCATAGCTTTAAGCGTTGACTCCAATCCAAAATATTCCAGAATAGACCCATATCTCGGAGCAGTAAATGCAGTTGCAGAATCTATGAGAAATGTTGCATGTGTAGGGGCAGTTCCAATAGCTATGACAGACTGCCTTAATTATGGCAATCCGGAAAAACAAGAAGTATTCCATGAATTCGTTGAAGGTGTAAAAGGAATTACAGATGCAGCAAATAATCTTTATCTCAAAGATACAAAAAAGCCAGTCCCCTTTATCTCAGGAAATGTCTCTTTTTATAATGAATCAGCAGCAGGTAAATCAGTTGATCCCTCTGCTATTATAGGCTGTCTTGGAAAGATGGATGATATCAGTAAAGCTATAACTATGAAGATAAAGAAAAATAACTCCACTTTATTCCTGATAGGAAAAAGGAAAGATGAGTTAGGCGGGTCTGTCTATTACGATATAAATAATGAATTAGGAAAAAATATTCCAAAAATTGACTTTGAGTCCCATAGAGATATGATTTATGCAGTCATAGATGCAATAGATGATAGGTTATTGCTAAGCTGCCATGACATCTCAGATGGCGGCATGATAACAACCTTGTCAGAAATGATCCTTGGTGGAGAAGCAGCTGGCAAAATTGGAGCAGAGATAAGCCTTGATTTCTCATCTTTGCAAATCTCAAAAACATTATTCTCAGAAACACCTGGCTTCATCATTGAGGCAGAAGAAGGCAACATAAGTGAGATAAAAAAATTATTCGAAAAACACCTAATCAATTTCACAGAACTTGGAAGAACAGCAGGAAACAAGCTGATTGTAAGCTCAAAATCAGAAGAGATCATAAATCTGGATATAAAAGAACTGAAAAATTCATGGACAACAGGTTTTGTAAAAGCACTAAGATGAAACCGATATTCATAATCATTGCTGTAATCATTTTGATTACATCATGCTCTTATGAAAGGGACAAGCAGCTTGCAGAGCACTATAAGCTGGATTTGCAGTATTATCAGAACTCAGTAAGCTTTGCATCACTAAACATGATGGACCAAGCATATATGTCATGCACCAAAACAGAGATTTTAAAGAGTGAATGCTTCACTTCCTTAGTTCAAAGCATGCTTTCAAAGAACATAAATCCTGCAAAGGAATTTTGCGATGAGATAAATCCACAGGAAAAAATGTACATGACAAAGAAAGCCTTCACATACGTCTATCCTGTTATTGATGAAGACCTTGAAGAAGAATTGAATGAGAAACTTAATCCCTCATCTCAAAGGATAGGAACATTAAACATAATAAAAGAACAGTGTTATGAAAAGGCAGGATCATAAAATGGCTCCAAAAATAGCAGTTATATTGTTTCCAGGAACAAATTGTGAAAATGAAACAAAATTAGCTTGTGAAGCAGCAGGCATGGAAGCAGATATCATCAGATGGAACTCTAAAGAAAATATAGATGATTATGATGGTTTTATCCTTCCAGGTGGCTGGAGTTATGAAGACAGGATACGGGCAGGAGTTATCTCATCAAAAGACCATTTGATGCAAAAGATAAAGTCAGCAGCTAAAAAAGGCAGGCCAGTTTTAGGCATATGCAATGGCTGCCAGATCCTGATAGAGACAGGAATGATACCTGGCCTGAAAGACAAGGTTGAAATGGCTTTAGCTCCAAATATAAATCCATTTGTCTCAGGATTTTATTGTACCTGGGTAAAGATAAAGAATTCAACAAAAAAGAAAAACGCATTTAATGAGTTCTATGATGAGAATGAAATTATCGATATTCCAATTGCACATGGCGAAGGAAGATTTACGACAAAGGATGAATGGATTCTGGACAGGCTTAATAAAAATGGCCAGATTGCCTTCAGCTATTGTGATGAACAGGGAACTGTTGATTCATCCTTCCCGATAAATCCAAACGGCTCTATCTCAAATATTGCAGGCATCTCAAATAAAGAAGGCAATGTCCTGGCTATGATGCCTCATCCAGAAAGAGCCTTTTTCAAAAAACAATTAAAAGAAAAGACAATGAATAATTTCGGGGATGCAATGTCCCTTGCCAAAGCTGCAAAAATATTCGAATCAATGAGGGAGTATATTAAAAAGAATAAAACATGATAAAGTGATTAACGGCTCGGGAGACTTGCGAAGCAATGTCTCCCTATCTTGTTTCCGTTAACGCTTTGTAATTTTTCAGAATGGAAAAATTCAAAGGGTTAAAATGAAAATAAAACTATATGTCAGCCTAAAAATTCCAGACACAACAGCCATAACAGCTTTCCATACACTGGAAAGGCTGGGCTACAGCAAATTAGCAGAATTAGAGAGAGAAGATTATTATGAATTCACTGTTCTAAAAGATGAAGATAAATTTATGGAAGATATTGTAAAAGTAGATGTGCTTGTAAACGCTAACAAGCATAACCACAGGATCTTTAAAGCAGAAAATGTTCCAAAAGAAGAAGACGATAAGATAATTGATGTCCTTATAAAAAATTCAGATGATAAATGCTCATCATTATTCTCTACATTAAGAGAAAGGATGGGTTTCATACATATCAATGAGATATCAAAAGGCATATTATGGAAGATGCATTTCAGGGAAAAAGAAAATGCAAAAGAGCTTGCTGAAAAAATTACAAAAGACCTTCTTTATAATGAGCATTACCAGGAATATAAAATCCTTTAATGAGGGGGGAATAAAATGAAAGTACTATTGAATGACGGAATGGATAAAGATGGCATAAAGTTATTTGAAGATGCAAACATAGAAGTAGATACAGAAAAACGTGACCATGATGCTTTACTAAAAGAAATAGCAGATTTTGATGCTATTGTTGTCAGAAGCGCTACAAAGGTTACACAAGACATAATTGAAGCAGGCGCTAAAGGAAGATTAAAGGTAATTGGAAGGGCCGGAGTTGGCTATGATAATATAGATGTTGATACTGCTTCAAAAAACGGCATTCTGGTGAAATTTGCCCCCCATGGCAACACAAATGCTACAGCAGAAATTGCATTAACCTTAATGATGGCAGTCTCGAGAAATATTCCCCATGCACATCATACTTTAAAAAAAGGAATATGGAAGAAAAAGCCTTTCAAAGGCACAGAGCTTTCACATAAAACTCTCGGCATAATCGGCTGCGGAAGGATAGGCCAGAGATTGAGCCAATTAGTTATTGGTTTTGACATGGATGTTATAGGCTATGATGCTTTCCCAGAGTATGCCAAATCCAATTTTCCAGAATCAAGGATAAAATATATGTCAAAAGAAGATGTGCTTAAGAAAGCAGATTATATAAGCATCCATACCGGCGGCAAAACCGTAATTATAGGAAAACAGGAACTTGCTTTGATGAAGCCAACTGCCTTTATCATAAATGCATCCAGGGGCGGCAATCTGGACAATGATGCATTATACGAAGTTCTGAAACAAGGAAAGATTGCAGGTGCAGGCTTAGATACATATCCTGATGAGCCAAAGAAAGAGGGATCTGAATTCACCTCTGACTTAATTGAACTTGACAATGTAGTATTCAGCTCTCATTTAGGTGCAGCTACAAAAGAAGCCCAGAAAAAAACAGCATTAGAGATGGCTAAGGTAGTTATTGATTACCTTTTAGATGGTGATTTCACAAATTCTGTAAATGCAGGAGAAAATGTTGAGTCAGAATCAAAGCCATGCTATCCATTATTCATTCATCATAAGGATGTTCCGGGCGCTTTCGCTAAAATAGATGAAGTCCTTGCAGATAATGGAATAAATATCAGGGAAAATCCCTCAAGGCAGCTAGGCAAAGATGGCACAGTTCTCACTGTTTATTTGGTGCACCAGAAAGCCACAGAGAAAGTTACAGGAGCATTGGAAGAGCTTGAAATTGTGATCAGTGCTAAGGCTTGATTTTCTTCGATTAATTAATATGTAAGTCTTGATCTGGAGTATTTTGAAATACCAAAATAGTTATAAAACTCTTGCTTTAACAAAAACTCATGGTAGAATTCAATCCAGACGGCAGCATAAAACTTCCTTCTTCTATAATAAGAAGAGAGAAAGAGACACAGAATAAGATGAAGAATCAGAGGTGTATCTCTGTCAGGAAAGATATAATCAGTGACAGGCCTCCAAAATCATGCAATCTTATAATAAGATTATCTGATAAGATTATCGATTTTAGGTTTATTGATACGATATTTACTCAATTCAAAATTTTTTCCAGTGTTCCAATCCAACTTAAGAAGATCTCTGATAGGGAGTATCTGGTTGAGGTAGGGACCCATTTTAAAAGATGCAGTGATTGCAATTCTTTGATTTCCAGATATAGAGAATTTCTAGATGGCAACTTAATTGAAGATAAAGGGACATGTACTTATAAGGGAAGGGATAAGGGGTTTTGCTATGAAGATTATTTTGATTAGTTTATTATAAATCTTTAAAAACAACAATTTTCCAAAACCTTTAAATATTCATTTATATTTCAAATAATTAAGTAAGTATGTATACCTATCTTCTCGACGATAAAACCTCTTTTTAACAATACAAATCTTTATTAATGATCGGCTATTCTTAAATACCCCAGATATGAAATTATTCAAAAAATCTGGGCAAACAGTTTCTTTAATTCTTAAAGATGGTTCAGTCTTTTCTGGAAAATCATTTGGTGCTAAACTTTCAACTGCAGGAGAAGTTGTTTTTAATACGGGCATGGTCGGCTACCCAGAAAGTATGACAGATCCAAGCTATAAAGGCCAGATTCTTGTTCTGACATATCCTTTGATTGGCAATTATGGTGTACCGGGAAAAGAAAAAGAAGATTCTCTTCTAAAATGCTTTGAATCATCTAAGATCCAGATTAGAGGATTAATTATTTCAGATTATTCCCATGACCATAGTCATTGGAATGCCCAGTCTTCATTAGCAGAATGGATGGAAAAAGAGAATATTCCAGGTATTTACAGCATTGACACAAGAGCACTTACAAAGAAGTTAAGAACAAATGGAACCATGCTTGGTAAATTGATTCAGGAAAATGAAGACATCGATTTCTATGATCCCAGTAAATTCAACTTAGTAGATGAAGTCAGCATAAAAAAGCCAGAGATATATGGAAAAGGAAAGATAAAGATAATGTTGATTGATTGTGGCTGCAAGAATAACATAATAAGGAGTTTTGTAAGAAGGAATGTCAAAGTGATAAGAGTGCCTTGGAATTATGATTTCTCAGATTGTCCTTATGATGGCTTATTCATATCAAATGGTCCAGGCGACCCTAAGATAGCAAAAGAAACAATAGAAAATATCAGGATAGCGTTGCAAAAAGAAAAGCCAACATTTGGCATCTGCTTAGGAAACCAATTATTGGCTTTGGCAGCAGGCGGTGATACATATAAATTGAAATTTGGGCATCGCTCTCAAAATCAGCCTTGTATTGAACTTGGAACAAAGAGGTGCTACATCACAAGCCAAAATCATGGCTATGCTGTTAATACAAAAAAGTTGCCTTCAGGTTGGGAACCATGGTTTGAAAATGCCAATGATAAAACTAATGAAGGCATAATACATAAGACAAAGCCTTTTATGAGTGTTCAGTTCCATCCAGAAGCATATCCAGGTCCTGTTGACACAGCATTTTTGTTTGATAGGTTCATAAAGGAGATAAAAAA
>JAGLMD010000114.1 GCA_023140175.1 Nanobdellota archaeon
ATTATTTATTCGAAAACCCGGATAATACTGTGGTACTATTACAAGATCTGTCAATGCTTCGTACTTTTCATATAAATCTAATAGCCCTGATTCTAATTTTTTATTATCAGTAATTGAAGTATCTAACTTCTTAAAATATAAGTGTGGACAGTCGAAATATAATTGTTGAATCTTTGGATTCCCTAAATGACCATGAATATCATCGAAAGGTAAAAACATAAATTCATCAGCAGGCCTACGTACACCATCACCAAACACTTCTCGATTTATTTCTTGTCCGTAATATTCATAATTTGTAACTGTATCATTTTCACTATCCTTTCTATTTATGACCCTATCTAATCCAAGAATAAAATAATATAATACTAAATAACTGCCTTCCCTATCATTATGTGGTATCCATTCTTCTGTTCTTATATGACTGCCACAAGTTGAATCAATATTTAATCCTTCGAATCGACTTAATAACAACGATTGTTCTCTTATCAAAAAATCTGGTTCTATTAATAATTCTAATTCGTTATCCATACTTAAGGTAATATGAATCAGAATATAAATTTTTTCACTACAAAATGAATAAGGATTAAACTCAATTGAGAATTTGTCTCTTATTAGGATGTGTGAAAAGGAGTTACATCTCCAGTCTTTCATAGCATTGTGCTAATCTTTCTAAAGTTACTTTTTTTATATCTGGATGGACTACTAGAATTCCTTCGTGGGTTTTTGGAATCTCTTGATTATATTTTAATGGATTACCTTTCATATCTGTAACTGAAATTCCTCTTTCTTCTAGAACTACCTGACCTGCTGCGATATCCCATTCTTTTAGACTTCTTGTATAACATAGAATCATGTGAGTTTCTTCCAATGCGACTTGCATCATTCTAGTTCCCATACTTCCAGATTTCTTTAACCTTTCTTCTGGAATTCCCATTAAATCATAAAGTCTTGTATATTTATCCCCTTTGTAATTTTTTGGATGGCCCACTATTGATTGATTCCAATTAACTGCACTTAATGGTTTTAATCTTGAAGTGCTACCTTTTTCTGTAACATATGCTCCCTGCCCTTTTTGAGCAAAAAAGAGTCTACTCTTTTGAGGCTCATATACAACTCCAATAATTGGAATTCCATTTTCCGCATAAGCACCTAAAAAACAGAAGTCATCTTCCTTTCTTTTGAAATCTCCGCTACCATCTAAAGGATCAATTATCCAAACTCCATTTTTAGTAATCCTATCTAATGAATCAGCAGCTTCTTCATCCAGTAATCCATCATTTGAAAATCTTTTTCGAATTTCAGTTTGAATAAATTCACTCACTCTCAAATCTGCTTCAGTGACAACTGATTTATCATCTTTAAATCTAGCTCTTACATCTGAGTCCCAAAAACCCATTATAATATTGCCTGCTTCATTAGCGAGATATTTCATAAATTCCAATCTTTCATCTACCATGATATCTTAGAAATAGATGAATACTTATAAATATCCCTTATTTTTTAGTAGCGAGACTCCTTTATTCTTATAGGAAAGTTTGGTGGAGAAAATAAAAGAGTGGACTGACCGATTGTGGTGCGATGAGGGTCACTTAATATAGTTATATTCAATTGAGAAAACTTTTAATGGTCATTGGGGTTTTGGACTTAAGTGTTGAAATATTGTGCAGTATTAACCAGAAAATTAATTTTTTTGTTAAGGAGATAAATATTCTTATCTCCCGACAATTCTCCACCAAACTTTTATATAACGATATTCATTCTTGTTATGTAGGGGGTATTAATTGAATTGAATAGAAAGATAGCATTATATTTGATTATGTACTTGTTTTCAATATGCTTAGTTAATGCTGTAGATTCTGTGACAGATACTTTAGAAGTATGCCAGATAAGGACATATACACTAGGTGGAAAGGATTATGGTATAGAAGAAGCTATTCCAGAGCCTGTTACGATTTTAAATATTATTGATTATGGCTATGATGAAGATGGTGATGGTTTCTATGATTATTTAGTTATTGAAATTAAATTTAATGTTACAGAAACAGCAGAATATGAAGTTTTTGCGGAATTCAAAGATACGTTTGGTAATGGGTTAGACCCCCTGGAACAAGTAGAAGAATTTTTCTTTAATGTAGGTGAACATATGGTTCAGTTCAACATAAGCGGAGTAGATATTTATAGAAATCAAGTAGATGGCCCATATGAGATGTCAAGACTTTCTATTGAGAGTGATGATTTTGAACAGACATACTATAGCTTACACAATACTTCTTCATATGAATATACTGATTTTCAAAGGCCCCATGGATTATTTACAGGTTTCTTTTCAGATTATGGATACGATGAAGATGATGATGGGTTTTATGATTACCTGGTTATTGAAGCTGAAATTGATATTAAAAAGGCAGGTAATTATGGAATCAGGGGGGAATTAGAATTTGATGAGGCAGATATAGAATTAGACCCACGAATAAATGTTTACTTAGACCAAGGAGTTCATAGGGTTCAAGTTAATTTCAGCGGCATAGGAATTTACCTAAGTCAAATTAATGGAACTTACCTACTAAATCTGAGATTATATGCCCGTGATAATTATATTTTATTAGATGAAATTGATTATATTTCCTCTTCTTATAATTACACTCAATTTCAAAGACATGGTGCACACTTTTCAGGCCTTTTTTCAGATTATGGGTATGATGAAGATGGTAATGGATTATATGATTATTTAACTATTGAAACAGGTATTAATGTAACAAAGGAAGGAAAATATAGGGTAAGATATAATATACAGTTCCCAGACAGCGACACATATAAATTTTCCAGGTTGGTTAATTTGACTAAAGGCATGAATATTTATCATTTTAACATAAGCGGTGTTCGCATTTATAAGGGGGGTGTTGATGGCTCCTTTGTTTTGGATAATATTAGGTTGTATGATAAGGACTACATTAAATTAGAAGAGTTATATGAATGCTATACAACTTCAACCTATAATTATACTGATTTTGAAGGGCCTTTTGCGAATTTTACTGGAGTTTTTTCAGATTATGGATATGACAAAGATGGTGATGGGCTATATGATTACTTAACTATTGATGTAGGTATTAACATAACAAGAGAAGGAATATATGAAATTGAGGGGGTGCTTGAAGATCGATTTGGTCATGAGATAGAAGATGATGTAGAAATTGAAGATTATTTCGAGGTTGGGATTCATACAGTTCAACTTAATTTTAGTGGAGAAAAAATATATGAACATGAAGTAAATGGTCCATATACTCTGGCAGATTTAGATTTGGACGAAAGAGGAAGCCATTTTGTTGTGATGGCATCCCTAAGGGAAGCGTATAATACTTCTTATTATGAATATACTGATTTTGAACATGAAAATGAAATACCTTATCCTGATTTTATAGAATCTATTTCAGATTATGGTATTGATATAGATGGTAATGGATTATATGATTATCTGGCTCTTGAGCTAAATTTAACTGTTCCAGAACAAGGAGAGATAGAGCTTAGCAATGTTAATTTAGTGGATGATTCTCAAAGTACTTTATTTTTTATTGGAAATGACGAATTCCAAGTTATTAAAGGTAATAATTCTGTTATTCTTTTATTCAGTGGACAGGAAGTTTTCAGAAATGCGAGAAATACCTTATTTCATTTAGCTCCATTTGATATTTCTGCAAGCAAATGTGTTGATAACCCAACTAATGGCAGAATATGCACCGAATATTATTATGAAGAAGAATATATTTCTGATTATACAACTGAATTTTACAACTATGACCAATTTGAAAAACCAGGAGCATCTTTTACTGGTATGATTGATGATGAAGTCATTGATATTAATAATAATGGAAAATATGACTATCTTATCCTAAATGTAGAAATAAATGTAACTAAACCAGGGAAATATGATTACTATGCTGAATTTGAAGAAGATGAAGAGCTAGGGTATACTACAGAAGATTTTGAGATAGGCATACATACAATCCAAATTTACATTAGTGGCCCGTACATAAACGAAGAGCAAATATCTTTTCCAAATCAACTCCACCTAAAATTAGTACAAAAATTAACAAATTTGTATAGCAGACATGATGAAATACTGGTAGATGCAGTAAATTATACCATGCAAGGATATGATTATACAGAATTCGAATCAGTTCCAGAGATTGATGTAATCGGTAACTGTAGTGATTATGGCGTTGATGAAGATGGAGATAGCTTGTATGACTATCTGACTATTAAAGTGCCTGTCAATGTAACAACAGCAGGAGTCTACAGAGTTAAGACCGAATTAGGGGATATAGGACTAGATATTGAAGTTTATCTGAATTTAGATGATGAATTTATTTATCTAAATTTCTCTGGGTTTACTATTTATAGCGAAGGAGAAGATGGACAGTATTCTTTTAATGAATTTATAATAGGATTTGATGACTTCTGGATATTTGATATGTGGGATGTGGATTATAGGTGTTATACTCAACCATATGAACACACAGACTTTCAGAGACCACCTGTTAGATTTACTGGCCATTATTCTGATTATGGTTTAGACACTAATGACAATAGATTATATGATTATTTTATAGTTGATATTGGGTTGAATGTAACGAAAGCAGGAAACTATAGCAGCAGATTTCTTTTGCGTCCCAGCATAGGAGGAGAAATGAGGCACAGTACAGCATTTGGCTTTCTACCACAGGGATTATATAATTTATCCATTTATCTTGAGGGAACAACATTATATTATCTGAAAAAAAGCGGGCCTTATGAGGTTATCAATATAGGAATTTACGATGAAGAAGGTAATACAGTTAATAGGGTTTATTATCCTTACATCACAAAAGATTATGATTACACCGAATTTGAACATGATGATATTACATGTGTTCCGGAATGGCTTCCAGATGATAATCCCTGTCTCAAAAACGACCAAAAGCTAGTTAGTTATACAGATATCAATAATTGTGATTCAGATGAAAATCTGCCTGAGGATAGTGAAACTTATGCAAGCTGTGATTACTGTGAGCCAGAATGGGAATGTCATATTGGAGTATGTAAACCTAATGGTGAAAAAACTATAAGCTATGAGTACACGAATAACTGTTGTGCTGAAACTGGCCTTGCATCAGACTGTACTATACCAGCAGATAGAGTAGAAGAATGCACTTATTCTAAGTTTATTATTAGTAATGTTGAGGTGAAGATAGATAAGAAAAAAGACAAAAGTGTTAATAATAAGGAAAAAATAAGCAAAGAAGCAGAACCAGGTTCTAGAGTTAAATTCTATGTTGAAGTAGAAAACCTCTTCACAAGAGAAGAAGATATTGGCATAGAGAATGTCGAAATAACTGTTATTATAGAAAATATTGATGATGGAGATGATTTGGAAGAAGAAGCAAATGATTTTGATCTAAAAGCCGGGAGGAAAAAAAGAAAGAAAATCAGTTTTGATATTCCTTATGAAGTTGATGAGGATAATTATGATGTTATTATTAATGTCCTGGCAGAAGATGAAAATAATACTGATTATGAAATTGAGTGGAATATTGAGTTGGATGTTGAAAAGGAAAAGCATGATTTGAGGATTATGGAAGCTAAGTTAAGCAGGCCAATAGTCAGTTGTAATCAACCATCTACCTTATCCCTGAATGTACTTAATATAGGTTCTAAAGATGAAGAAGATGCACTAGTTAAGATTGAAAATCAGGAATTAGGTATTGACATTGCTGAAAGCTTTTCAGTAGAAGAAGGTCCTGATGATAATGACAGATTTGAAAAGAATTACTTGTTATTAACAGAAAATGCCTATCCGGCAATATATCCCATTACTATAACTATTCTTACAGAAAATAATTTAATGGATGAGAAAACAGTTGAGCTTAAAGTAAAAGAATGCAAAACTAAAGAGATAGAGAAGCCCATAAAGAAAGAAGTGGAAAAGCCAAAGACAGAAAAAAAGCCGGAACCAGTTGAAACAAATATTTTAGCTCCAATATATGCTCAGCCGGTTAAGAAAAAAGAATGTATTCTATGGTGGTGCTGGTAAATATATTTCTTTTGTTAACTAGATATTACACTTCCCTGATTTCCACTTTCTTCTCATAAATCTGCCAGTCCTGTGCATTTGAGTTCTTTTCAAGTTGGACAGTAACACTGTTTTTTATAAAATCTAATGCTACAACTTTACCAATTGCCTTTAATTTGCATGATTTTTTTGCTATTTTTATCCCCCATTTACAATTTTAATACAAATTTGCCTCTTTTTTTGTAGCATATTGTAGTATGTTATCCACCTATAAATATGCTTGTATAATTTCGATTAAATCTAATTGTCCTTCTCCATAGCCATGCAGCTGTTTTGCCCTTTTTAGCCTGATACAATCTTTTTTTATTTTATTCAGTGTGTTTTGTATGTTTTTTGGCAGATTCATTTTATGATATGGGTATAATTATACAAATATACTATATAAAGATATCTGTACTATTGTATACATATGCAAAGAAAATCACTTTCTACAATCATTGAGAAAATCAAGAAATTATTAGAACATGAACAGGAATTATCAGTAAGGCAAATATCCATTAAAATTAAGTCAGAATGGAAGACAGTGAATAAGGCATTAGAGCTTATGAAAAGCCTGAATACTGTGAAGGAGAGAAAAGGAAACAAAACTAAACGAAATGAGAGATTGTTTAGTTTAGTAAAGAAAAAATAAGCATATTTTTATTATCCGAAATCTTTTTCTTGTTATGGACAATCGCCTGCAAAGAATAATCAAAGAGATGGCTTCTGAAGAAAAGAAGTTAAAAGAATTCAAGAGAAGGCTTCATGCAAAAGGAAAGATAATTGAAAAGAAATTAACTGATAATGAAAATATAAAGCTGAGAATAAAGAAAGGAGATGATAAGTTTAATTTTATTGTCCTGAAAAGCCATAAGGAAAGGTTTGAACTGGCAAATAAGCTTCAGAAAGGAGAATATGTTTCTGCGTCAGGAATTCCTAAGTTCAGATATCTGCTTTGTACAAGGCTGAAGAAGATTAAGAAAATTGATGAAAGCAGGCAGAGTAAATTGGAAAGTTTTTAATACACTCTTCTTTTAAATCAAATAATGGGGCAGGCATCAGTAGTAAATTTTCTCAAAACATACAAGAAATCAGAAGCCTACAAGAAAAAGCAATGGCTTTCTGTAAGGGATATTTATGAGAAGATGAAGAATTCTAAGCATGGCTCTGCAATTAGTTCGATGACAACATCAATAAAGAAATTAAGAGATTCTGGAATGATAAGGTTTAAGGAAATGCGAATAAGAGAGTCAGCGAGGGCTGTTATGCATTATCAGGTGAAATAGGAGATTTACCATCTCCTGAAAACTACAATCTTGTAGTTTTCCAGTTTTTCTGAATAGTAATCTCCTATGAAGAGATCTCTTGCATATTTTTCCCAGTCTATGTAGATTGATAAAGGGCCTAACTGCTCTTCTGAGTAGATATCCTGGGCAAGTTCATAGGCAAAGTCTTCTTCATCTTTATATGTGCCTACATAAGCTTCTTCAAGATGTTCAAATTCATGGTAACAACTGTAATATGCTGAGACTGTTTCCCAGCCATATTCCTGACCAAGTTTTACTGCTGTTTCTATGTCTTCCAGATTTGGATATTCTCCCAAATCCACAAACTCTTCGTAATCTGTTACAAACCATTCTTCATGAAGCTCTTTTGTCTCTTTGCTTCTTTTGGCAAGGAAGTTTTCTATGAAATCTCCGATTTCGTCTTTTGATGAAACTTCTTCCAAATCAAGCCATTCAAATCTTAGAATAGATTCATTGTAATCTTTCAAATCGGTGATGGCAATTTTCATGCTACCTCACCTCTGAAAGTTTCTCCACAAATTGTACAGAAGACTAATTCTTCTGTAACTTCAAATTCACAAAAATGGTTTTTTCTATACATGTTTAAGCACCTCCATGCTAATTTTTATGAAGGTGTTTTCCAAACAGCAGAGAAGTCACTAAATTTTAGCAAAACCTTGTGTACCCATGTCAGAAATATGCTATTTCTGAGCACATCAAATACTTTGTCTTTGATGAAGGGGAAAATTAGATGAATCTTTGAAGCATGCCTAAGAAAAAAATTAAGCTGTGGAAAGGTGCTGTTGTTAGAAAAAATGGATTGTGGATTGGAGTTGGGGGATTAGTTCTGCTTTTTGTGGAAAAAGATTATAAAGAGGTGAAGAATTGTAATTATCGATGAGAATAAAAGATATGCCATGGTGGAATAGGCCATCAAATAGAATAAAGAAGAAAGGAGAAGATAAGCTGAATCCAGCAGAGTTATTATCCTTGATTATATGGGGTGGCAAGAAAGGTGAAAATGCAATAGACATGAGTAATCGATTACTAAAAAAATCCAGTTTCAGTAAAATTTCTGAGATGTCATTAACGAAACTTGAAAAGGAAGTTGGAAAAATAGGGGCAGCAAGAATAAAAGCGATGTATGAAATATTCAAGCTTACTAATTGGGTAAAAAGAGGCGGATTTAAACCTACAATAGAATCTGCAAAAGATGTTTATAATTACTTTGTGGATGAATTAAAAGATAAAAAGAAGGAGTATTTTTATGCATTGTTGCTTGATAGTAAAAATAGAATAATAAAAGAAGAGTTGATTTCGGTTGGGACTCTGAATTCAAGTTTAGTTCATCCAAGAGAAGTGTTTAAGGAAGCTATTAAGGCAAGTGCTAATGCGATTGTGTTGGTGCATAATCATCCAGATTCAGATTCTGAACCATCGGAAAATGATATAGAAGTAACCAAGAGATTAGCTAAATCAGCAGACATATTAAACATCAAGATTTTAGATCATGTTATTATAGGGAAAGATGGATGGGATAGAATTAAGATAAATTATGATTAAGTTTTCTTATCAGGTGGTTCTTTCGATAATTTCTTCTTCTTATATTTATTAAATTCGAAATACATAAGATCAAATAATGCCAATTTTAGTTTTTTCTTCAGTTTCTCATTATCGACCAATCTTTTATAGAATTTCATATTACTATTCAATAATCTTGTCATCTCCTGATTAAAGTATTTATTAAATACTGCTTTAACGTTTTCTTTAGAATTATGTTCCATTTTATTCAATAATTCTTTATTTTCAAGAAGGTTATCTTTTACTCTCCCTAAAAAGACCTTATCATCATCAGTAAAATCTGTTCCAAAAGCATCATTAAGTGCCTGAAGGATTTTTGATAGTTTTGTATTTATATCTGGAGCATATTCTCCAACACCTGCTGATATAGGTTTTAGTTCTCCTTCAGATTGTAGTTTAATCTCCTTTTGCCCTTTGTTGACAATTTTATAAGAATCCATATCAATATCCTCAAGAACATTAAAAGGAAGGGGGTTATTAATTGATGGTAGTTTTTTCTGTAAAAATTTATTAAAAATGTATATTTTTTCTAAATTAACATCTGTAAACGGAATCAACTGGGACAAGAATGAGTAAATGCTCTGATATCTTTTTAGGGTTTTCTTAAAACCTACTTGTTCTTTCTTGTTCTTTTTTCTAAATTCATTAACAACAGGACTTAAGATGTTATGAAGTTTTGGTTGAGATTCTCCTTTTTTATATGCTTTTACAAAGGCATCAACATCTGTTTGGTCAAATATCTGATAATCAATAAGTTTTTCTTCTAACTCATAGAGTTTATGGGGATCTGTCCCTTCTTTCAAAAATGTTGCCTCATAATAAGGCTGAAATGCCTTTTGAATTACTTCTGTCTGATTAGTAAAATCTAAAATTAAAGTATCATTTTTATGAGGTGGACGAATCCTATTTGCCCTACTTAATGTTTGAACTGCTGTAATTCCATTAAGCATTTTATCGACGTACATTGTATGCAGTAGTGGCTGATCAAATCCAGTCTGATATTTATTTGCTACAATTAAAATTTTAAATGGCTCTTCTTCAAATGCC
>JAGLMD010000115.1 GCA_023140175.1 Nanobdellota archaeon
CTTTCAATAGTCTTCTTGGGAGGCAAATTATTCATATTACTTTCTGTATATTCTTGTTCATCATGTTTTACAATACCAGTAAAAGCAACAAGAGTTTTTATTGGATAGTCATTTTCTTTTATTGCCCTATCAAATGCTTTTTTGTATAAAACAGCATGAAGCCTAGATCTTGTTACAACCATTGCTCTTGCTCTGTTTTTAATCTTGTTCACAGAAGAATTCATAAAGTGGTTTAGCATTATTTCTGTTTTCTTGGCTATTGCATGAGGATGCTTTTCAACAAAATTCCTTAATAATTTCTTTGCTTTTCTCTCATCATATTCAGGATCATCAGTTACTTTTTTCACTAACTTAAAATAAGTTGCATAAGATAAATAATGTTTTAGCACATCCAAAATAAAGCCTTCTTCAATGGCTTGTTTCATTGAATATAAATGGAAAGAATGATACTCCCCTCTTTCATCCTTTGTTCCAAACATTTCAAGAGTCTTATTTTTTGGTGTAGCAGTAAAGGCAAAAAAACTTATATTTTTAAGATTCCTATAAGATTCGATTTCATTAAGAATTTCTTCTTCAACTTCACCATCAACATCTCTTTCCATTGCTTCTGCTTCTTCAAGGCTGTTTGTTGAAAGAATTTGTTTCATCTTCCTTGCCATTGTTCCAGTCTGAGAAGAATGGGCTTCATCAATTATAACAGCATATTTTCTATCAGGCAAGCTTTTTGTTTCTTCTAGTATATAGGGAAATTTTTGTAATGTTGTAACTACAATATTACTTCCTGTTTTCAATGCTTCTCTGAGATCTTTTGAAGACTTTTTCTCATCAATTAATTCAACAATGCCCTTTACTTTCTCAATAGTCTGTACTTGTCTTTGTAATTGCTTATCGATTACCTTTCTATCAGAAATGACTATAACCATATCATAAATCCTGTCATCCAGTTTGTTGAATTTATTGATTAAACCATGAGAAAGCCATGCAATAGTTTTTGTTTTTCCAGAACCTGCACTATGTTCTACTAAATAATTCTTACCGGGTTTTGCATCTTCTAAAAGCTTATTAACACAGTCTAATTGATGATATCTTGGGAAAATTGGAAATTCTTTATCATCTTCTTTTTCAATATAAACAAAATTGTTGATTAATTTTGAAAGCTTATTTATCTGTAAAATATCATTGTAAAGATAAGATGTCTTATAGTCATTTTTTACTTCGGGATTGAATATATCTTTGTTGAAAGGTAAAAATCTTGTTTTCCATCCTTCTAATTTTGTAGCCATGAATATCTTTTCATCACTCATAGCAAAATAGACAAAGCAGTTCTGGAAAAGCTTCTCTTTTGGGTCTCTGTCTTCTTTATACTGCTTTATTGCCCTTTCAACTCCTTGTGAAAAAGTATCTTTTAGTTCAATAGTTATTATTGGTAATCCATTTATAAAAATAACAAGATCTAATCGATTTCCTTTCTCTCTATCTTGATATTCTAGTTCATCAATAACTGAAAAAATATTTTTTTCAAAATTTTCAAATAAATCTGCATTTTTCTTGTTATTGGGTTTTGGATAGAATAAGTCAAATTTACATCCTACATCTTTAAATCCATTTCTTAAAACATTTGTTGTATCTTTTTTGTCAATTTCTGAGATTAATCTAAAAAAGAATTTTTCTTCTGCCTTTTCACCATAAACTTTTTGAAATCGCTTCCATGTTCTTTCTTGAGTGTTTTGAATAAATTTTAAAGTCAATTCCGGATCAAGACAAGTTGCCTTATTGTAATTATTTGTTTCTCTTTTATGATATCCTGTGCTAACTAAATGATTAATAATATCATTCTGAAATGCTTTTTCTGAAGTGTCAGTTGCCATTTTCCGGTTTACTTATAGTAAAAAATAATATTCTTTAATTTTTTTTGCTATTAATCCCCTTCTTTCTTTCAAAAAGGTCTCATAATCATCTATTTCCATATTGAAGATTGATTCAGGCACACAATTCTTTTTCAGATTTTGTTGAAGTTCTGATTTCTCATTTATTCCACCATACTTAACTTCTCCGCCATTACATTGATCAAGTAATTCTGTAAAATAACTTTTAGGTGATTTATTCCCAATTTTTATATTAATCTCAGATTGCATATATACATAATTAGCGATTTGATTGTATTGTCCTCTCTTCATTTTGTTATCTTTAAGATATCCTTTTGGAAAGATATGGTGTATATCTCCCCTGTGTGTTATCAAATCCTTTACAGTAATATCTTTAGATAAGAATCCTTTATCATTTAATTTTACTTGAGCAGCTAAATATACATTAAAATAAGGACTACTTGAAACAGAAGTATTTAAACTTTGAACTAATCCAGCAGTCCAAAAAGCTTCAGATAATTCGGCACTTTCAACATCACTCAGATAATCTTCAAATTTCTTCTTATCAATGTTACGTATGTCAAAATCAAATCTAGATTCGGGTGAACCGGAATATCTGCCAGTTAGGATGCTCAAAACAAACCATTTTCGTACATATCTTTCAATATCAGATGGATTATAATCCTGAGATTTGAGTTTAAGATATAGTATGTAAGCAAAATTTAATGAAGCTTTAGATCTAATTAGGTTAGGTGAAATAAAACCCGCTGATTTTATAATCATAAGGAATCTTTTGAAATTTGTCTCATTAATAAAATTTAAAATTCCTTTTTTGAGTAATGCAAATGAGTTTTTAACAATCTCTTCCTCATATGTTCTTGTTTCAAAATTTCTTCCAGATAATAAACTTACCAAATCTGCTATTTTACCTCTATTAAATTCGGATGTAAAAGCCACCCTCAACAAATCTTTATAACTTGGAGTGTAAAGGTCATCATTTTCGCTTTTTAACCACGAAATTTTTTGAAAATATTCAGATTCTCCAAAATCTTTGTCGACATCTCGAATAGTAGTATGAAATTCAGGGGCGATTATTAAATGACATGAGTAATCAATAAATTTTCTTAGTATTGAACCTTCATATGTTTCATTTACTGCAATCTTTGACATTGCAAAATCTGCCTGACTAAGGGGCACACCCTCAGAGTTTATTCTTATAAATATTTCAGTTATTGTTTCAATATCCAGATTATGTTCCAATTCAATAAGGCCAATTTGTTTTTTAATTACTTCTTTCAAGTTTTCTAAAGCATCTTCTATCTGATTTCTGTCAGCTTTAGAGTTTTTATTACAATAATCATTTATTGCAGCAGTTAATCTTATTTGTCCTGTGATGATGGGACCAATATCAGGTATCCAACTAGAATCTTTAGAAATTGCAGGATTCAATACTTCAAATTTTTCTGTTAAGGGATTAAATGCAATTTTAATAGTAATTTTTTTATAATCTTTATTTAATATTTCTTCGCCAAGTATTGATGTCATTAATGCAGCTATTCTTTGTTGACCATCGATTAGTATTTTTTTCCCTTCAGAGGTTTTGCCGTCTTTCAATTTTACATCTGGATTGCGCCAAATAATCAAGTATCCAATTGGATACCCTTGATAAAGTGAGTCTATCAAATTTCTAACTTTAGTAGAATCCCAAACAAAAGGTCTTTGGATTTCTGGAATTGCGATTTCCCCAGAATTAACCCATGTTAGGATAGTTTCTGCGGGATCTTGATTAACCGAATATTTTTGTTTTTTCATCTTTGTTTTTTCCATTATGCTACAGCCCCCAGTACATCAACTTTTCCAGTTACAACATGGTGAATTAATGATTTTTTGTATTCTTCCATAAGGATGATCTTTTCTTCTATCTTTTTAATAGTTTTGTCTATTTTAGATGTTGTTTTATCTAAGTATTCAATAATTTGAGTTTGTTCTTTTTTATCAGGTAAGGGGATTGTTATTAAACCAATTGTTTCAGTATTGAGGTTTAATTGAGTTCCCCACTTGCCTAACCCTAAATAAGCTTGTTCTCCAATGAATATATAATATAAGTATTCATTATTAACCTTTAGATTTTTAAAATAAACAAATCCGTCATGGATACAACATTTTATTTTTGTTATAATTGGTTTTCCAACTGTTCCTGCAATAGAAACAAATAATCTCCCAGGTTCTAAAGGTACACTTAATGATTTTCCCAAAATTGAAAGTTTTTCTGATGATTCCCTTAAATATCTTTCACTGGCACTAACATCTGCAATTCTAACCCATGAATATTCTCCATCTTCATCAAAATAAATTGGATCATCAATAGGTCTAGGCGAAGCTCCCCGACTTACTGTTGATAATTTATCAATTCTTCTTACAATCCACCCTTCAGGAATCTCTCCAATCCAATCAATTCCAGAATCTTTCATCTTTGCCTTAGGATTAATCCCTTTTGTTACAACATGATTAATCAAAGCAGTTCTTTTTTCTTTTAAGAGTTCAATTAATTTTTTATCTTTTTCAATTGTTTGATTTAATTGGGAAGTTTTTGAGTCGAGGAAATATGCTATTTGTGTTTGAGTTTGTTTGTTAGGTATTGTTAAAGGAGCATTATTCAAATTTTCTTGAGTCATACTAGGCACAGCAGTAGTATCGCTGTAATAATCAAAATTTATTTGTGTGGATAAATAAAAGAAAAATTTAGGAATTATGCTTTTATCAATTTTTGTGTAAAACAAAGTATCAACAGTCCAAAATGGCACGTCAATAAACTGGGGTTTATCGATTGTTCCTTTTCTCCCCAATAAAACTGATGGTTTATTGTAAAGACATTTAATAGATTTACCAAATTCTCCTCCTGTTCCAAGAATAGGGTAGGACCCATCATCATCAAATACTTCCTTTTGATCCTGCCCATTACAAATTTTGGCACAAAATCTTAGTCTCTTAACACTCCATCCTTCTGGAATTTCTCCAATCCATTGAACTCCTGAATCTTTGTATTTTGGGTACTGTTTGAGTTTCATCTTATTTAAAATCTCCAATATTTAATTTTTCTTGTTTTTTGAATTTATTTTTCCAAGAACTTTTCGATAATTTACCCTCTTTAATTATCTTAATTATTAAATTTGCCCAATCCTCTTGATAAACATAATCAGTATGAACTTCATCATAATGGCAATATTTAATATTTGTTTTAAATGCATCCACATTTTCATTAGCAGTTGGTCTAATTGAAAATAAAAAATATAAGCATTTATGATCATGATGATTAAAATCTTTCACAGAAGTATCTTGTGATATTTTTTCTACAATATTTCCTGCTTTTAACTTACCTGGATTTATAACTTCTGTTTTTATTATTTTATCTTTAATAAGGGTAGTCATCTTTTCAAATTTCTTTTTATCTTCATTAGAAAGATTCGACCAATTTACAAATTCAATAGCAGGAATACTTTTCTTAGAATCATTTGAAATTCGAGGTATTTGAATTAATTTTATACTGTATTCTTGGGAATTAAAAATGTGAGTTTTTAATCCACTTCGATATTTTTTAATAAATTTATTAATTTCCATGATATCTTTAGATAAAATCTTTTTATTTGCTAAATTTTGTTCAATTGTACGCATTCTAGAAAATTGAAGAGAAAACGCTAAACTCTCATTTATAGCACAATCTTCTCCAAAGAATTTAATTAAGATATTTTCATAATTGTATAATAATGACTGACATTCTCCAAATATTTCTAACCCTATATCTTCTTTGCTAATATGTCTATGTTCTATCTTATTTCGTAGTTTAATAAAAAACTCCAAATTAGCTTTAACTGACTTATCTAATGAATTATATTTATTTATGCATGTTTTTAATTCCCAAGATTTTCTTTCCCCATCAACTCGTTCATACCTTGTGCTATTCTTTTTCTTATAATAAAAAATATCTCCAATTGTATGGTTAAAATATGCATGAAATAATCTTGTCCATGAAATAATCATTAGAGAAATATAATTTTCAATTCTAAAAGGAGTTCGAGGTTTATTATAAATTTCTACAGCCAATAATGCTGAATCTATAGAGCTATCCAAAATCTGTTTTGTTCTCCCTTTCCTTAACATCACTCAACATCCTCCTTGACCAATTTATCAATCTCTCCAACAACTTTCTTAATATCAGCTTCAATCTTATCTAAGTCTCTTGGGGGAACATATTTATAGAAATATTGAGTAAAATTAAGTTCATATCCAATTTTATCCTTTTTTCTATCCATCCACGCATTAGAATAATATGGTTTTACTTCTCTGTCAAAGTATTCTTGGATATCTTCTTTAAGTGGGATCTTTTCAGAATCTCTTAAATTGGAATCTGCTTGTTTTTTTCCTTTAGCATCTACAACATATTCGGCAGTTTCATCATGTTCAGATAATTTAAGGATTATATTCTTAACAAAAGCAGGAGATAATTTCAATTCTTTGAGCGCATTTTTTACTTTTGTTTCAAATTCATCCCAGTTCTTATACAATTTATCTCCAACTGTTTTCAAGGCATTGATAATTTCATCCTGTTTTGCCTTACCCTCTTCTTCCTCTTTTAATTTTTCTTCAGGATCACTTTTTTTACTTTCAGCAAATTTTGCAAATGCACTATAAGAATATAAATTTTCAAGTCTTTCATCATTAACTTGATAATTTAATTGAAGAGGTCTTTCAACAACAACCTTAGCATATCCAAATTCTTCTTTATCGAATATTTTAACATCCATTGAAGGTTTGAAGTCATCATAATATTCCAAAATTTCTTTTATATCTTCTTCTGATAAATATTGCCTTTTTTTGCCTAAACTTTTTCGCATCTTTTTGAATTTTGAGGTTGCATCAATAAGTTGAATTTTACCAACTCTTTCAGTTGGTTTTTCATTTGTTAAAATCCAAATATAAGTTCCTATATCTGTTTTGTAAAACATTTGTTTAGGTAAGGCAATAATTGATTCAATGTAATCATGCTCTATAATCCATTTACGGATGTTACTCTCTCCTGAACCAGCATCCCCAGTAAATAAAGGAGAACCGTTTGTAATTACTGCAATTCTTGATTTCTCTTTTACTTTCATCTTAGAGATCATATGTTGTAAAAATAATAATTGCCCATCATTTATACGGGGAAGTCCTGCTCCAAATCTTCCTTCAAAACCTTTTTCTGCCTCTTTTTCAATTTCATCCTGGTCAGCTTCCCATTTTGTCCCATATGGTGGATTTGAGATAATATAATCATATTTTCCATTTGAGAATTGATCCTCCGAAAGTGTACTAAGGGGGCCTTGGATATTATTTGCATCCTCTCCTTTAATTAACATATCAGCTTTACAGATAGCGTAAATTTCATCATTTAGTTCCTGACCGAATAAAACTATATCAACAGTATCATTTATTTGGGTTACAAAGTTCTTGCAACTAGAGAGCATACCGCCAGTCCCACAAGCCGGGTCATAAATTGTTTTAATCAAATCTTTTTTAGTTAAATGAACTCCATTCTCAATAAACATCAATTTAGTCATTAATTCGACTACATCTCTTGGAGTAAAATGGTCTCCTGCTTCTTCATTAGATTGCTCTGCAAATCTACGAGTTAGCTCTTCGAAAATAGTTCCCATTTCATGATTAGATACTACATCAGGATGCAAATCAATTTTAGATTCAGAGAATTTTTTTATAAGGATAAATAAGCGATTTGTTTTTGCTAATTTTTCAATTTGAATTTTTATTTTAAAGTTTTCAAATATATCCTGAACATTTTTACTAAAGCTATCTATATAATGAATTAGATTTTGTTCAATATGTTCTGGATCTTGAAGCAAAGTTTTAAAGTCATATTTTGAATAATTATAAAATCCCAAAGATTTTCCATTTTTATCTTTTGCAGCGTCTAAAAGAAGATGCTCTTTATTTTCAAATTGTTCCTTATACTTATTATAAGATTCAAGAACAGTTTTCTTTGAATCAGATAATACTGAATCAAATCTCTTTAAAACTGTAAAAGGCAGTATTACTTTTTGATACTCGTTTCTTTTATAGGCCCCCCTAAGTAAATCTGCTAAATCCCAGATAAATGTTATCTTCTCTTGAAAATTTGCCATATTTTACCCTCTAATCTTATTGTTATATTAGTCTTATTAATTCAAATCGCTTTTCTTTGCTGTTTTATCAATCTGCCCATTTTATTATATTCAGATTACTCCTTTATCTTCTAATTTTTCTTTTAATTCTTTTTCTTCTTTCGTAAGTCCTTTAGTTGTTCTTAGCTTGTTAACTTTGTCCCTACAATCAGATGAGCAATATTTTTTGGATTTAGATATTGTTTCAAACTCTTTTTCACACACAGGACATATTTTTTCATACATATCTAAATTTTTTGAAGCACCAGTTGCTGTAGCAGATATTGTTTCTATGTGTTCGTCAGATAAATTATCAGTTTCTTCTTCAAAATTTATTCCACTATTTTCTTCCGCTTCTTCAACTTCTCCGATATTATCTCCAAATAAAATCTTTAATACATCTATCCCAGATTCGATATGAGATTGTAGTAATCCTAGATTGGATCTTATATATTCACCAGAATTAATTATGTTTGATGCTTTACCCTGCATTGTATCAATATCTGCTAATTTTTCTTCAATCTTTACTAATTCTTTTGTTACTTTCGCAAAATCTATCTCAACATTATTATTATCTTTATTCTTTGATAATAAAATTTTTGCTAACCTATATGCAATATATAGGTTCTCTTTTTCAAAACAGGTTACTATATATGTGTCAGTTATTTTAATTGGTCTTAATGAAGGTGGCATCTGGTCTTTTTTTGCGAAAACAAATATGCCAAATTTGGCATTTCTATTTTTAATTGCCTTATTTATCTCATCTAATGTTTTTTTGGTGCTCCCCTTATAAGAACTGCTGTCTTTACACTCTATTACAATCTTTTTATTTGCATTGCAGTCTAAATCGACACAAATGTCCCCCACTTTACCTCTTCCAGAATAAACTCCACCTACTTGGCAGATTTTATCTTCATAAAAACTAGAGATTTCTTCTAAGAGCTCATACACATTTTCCTCAAAATCATATCCTTTTTGTGTTCCCTTATCTTTTTCTTCTTCAATTGCTTTTTGCCTAAGTACTTCATCTCTAATATCTTTTAGTTCATCTTCTCGCATCGCTTTAAGTTTTTCATCTAATCCTTTCAGGTCTTCTTCTTTCAAATTTTTAAACTTCTCGAAGATTTGCTCTTTAAGTAACTTCAGAGGGGAATCTGTTTTTGTAGAATCTAGTAATTCTTGTATTTTTTCTTCTTCAATATCTGTATTTTCTTTTATTTCTTTTAATAACCTAGAAAATGCACTGTTTTTATTATCGATGTCAAATGACTTATCCAATAACTTTTTAATTTTACCAGCGTCATTATCAAAATAATCTCCCATAATCTCTTGAAGCTTACCATTTTTCTTATCAAAATATTCGAGAATTAATTCCCTAAACTGATTAAGTGGGCTATCCTCATGTTTCATATCAAAAGTAGTATCCAATTTATCTTTAAATTTGAAAAATGCACTTTTGCTATTATCCATAGAGAAAGTTTCATCTAGAGTTTCATCTAAATCGCTTTTTTGCTTATCCATAAATTCCTTGAATTTTGCAAATAAACTTTCACTGTTATTCATATCAAATGCATCTTGTTGCTCATCAAGAAATTTCTTGAATTTTGAAATCATACTGTCTGAATTTTTCATGTCAAAGAACAATTTTAGCTTATCGTCAACTGTTTTAGTCTGGTCTTCAAAAGATTTCTTTGCTTCATTCAGAAATTCATTAAATGACTTTTCTACAAAATCTATATTTTCAGTTAAAGCCATCTGTTTAAGACCAACACAGCCAATTATTAATGCCCTTTTAGTCCAATTATTTAGGTCATCTTTATCTAATAGAAAATTATATACTTCCTGACTAGATATTTTAAGGTCTTTAATAACTATTTCTTTAGTCGATTTTTTTAGTTCTATACTCTCAGATTTCTTTACCATTTTTAGCCCCCACTATATCTATTACCCCAATTAGCTCCCTAAAACTATCAATCTTGTAATCAGGTTTATAATATTTGCCCAATTTATGGACTTGATAACCATAATTTGCCAAACATGTTTTCATGCCAATAGCTTGAGCCCCTTTAATATCTCTCTCTGGCCAATCCCCTACATGCATTACTTCATTTGCTTTTAAATTTAGTATCGATAAGGCTTTTTTAAATGGGGGTGCAGAAGGCTTTCTTGTATTTGTGTCTTCAAAGCCAACAACAAAATCAAAATAATCACATATGCCAATGGAGTCTAATCTTTGATATGCTTTCAATTTTGGGGCATCTGTAATAATACCTAACAGAAAACCTCTTTTCTTTAGTAAAGATAATATCTTTCTAACACAGGGATAAGGTCTTAAATGCAATAGTTTTGATTTTAGATACGCATTTATTGCAACAGCCAGTATCTTTTCTGACTTGATTCCTTTTTTCTTCAGAAAATTCTCAAAAACTTTATCTCCCTCCATGTCAGTAAGATAAAAATCAAATAATTCTTTATTTAACTTGGTAAGGGACATATTAAGTCCTGCTTTAATCATGGCTTTGGCAGCTGCTTTAGTTCCTTCAACCTTAAATTTCATAAAATCTTGCAAGGTCATATCCAGATCAAAAGTTATTGCTTTAATCATCTTATGTGCTATTTACCCCAACTAATACTGGAATTTTAAGTTCATTGAAAACAGATTTCTTCTCTGTATGAACAGGAATAAGATTTTTTGGCTTAATTTCTTTTATCATCTCCATTATTTCTATCCCGGATGCATGACCTGATGCATGAGCGGAATATTCTTTAATATTAAAGTGTTCAAGCCAATGTTTTTTTCTTTCCTCATCAATCTCCATTTCATCGCAGAAAGGTTCGCAAGATGATTTTATCCATATAGCATCTTTTGGCCGAATATCTGTAAGCTGATTAATTTCCCATATGCTCATTGACACAACATATTTGATTTGATTCTTTTGTAGCTCAGTATATGTTATAGAATTATCTCTTCTAAGAAACGGGATTTCCCATTTGGAGTAATCTGCATTAACTAACTTCTCATCTGTCCCCGACTTACATATCAAGCCCCAACTTTTTCTAGGAACAAATATTTTTACATCATCTAACTTAAAGGGACATAAATCCCCTAAAGACTGTATAAGATAAGCTAACTTAAGATTAACAACAAATTGTCTTTTGTTGCTTTTAGCAGCTTCAAAAATACTTACTACTCTATCAAGATCTCGGATAGGATGTTCAATAAAAACGAGACCTTTAGCATCTTTTATGAGTTTAGACATCTCATTTCTCACTCCCTCTTCATTGTCTTGTTTGTCTTCCCCTATTCTAGTTCCTTCACATATTAGCCAATTAGGATTAGCTTCTTTTGCTTTTTCTACAAAGTCCTTGCTTGACTGTTGATTTGAACCATGAAATCGAATATCCCCAGTGTATACTATATTTCCTTCATCTGTATTGATAATAAAAGCACATGATCCAGGCAAAGAATGGTCAACTGGAACCATTTCAATCTCCATTGAACCAATTTTTACTTTTTTTTCTGTCTCCATGATATTAAATATTCTTGTTTTGACAAACTCCTCTTTTTTTCTTGTTACTCTGCTCAAACCACCCTTTGCATTTGTGTAAAAAGTAAATGCTTCACATGCAGTTATCAAATCAGAATAATCTCCTCTTCCAGTCTCTTCTAATACACCCAATATTATCTCAGTTGCATTAGTACAATAAATTGGAATATCGTTTCTTAAGAAATGAATATATTGTGCATGGTCTGCGTGTGCATGAGTCAAAAAAACTGCATCTATCCCTTTTTCTTCTTCTGGTTTTTCCATTTGTTTGAGATAGTCCTCTCTGTATATTCCATTAATGTCAGGGAGAAGTCCCAATTCAAAGAAGTCCTTTAGTGCAACACATTTTCTAGGTTTTAAGAATTCTGAAAAATACAATCCACTTTGTTTAAAGCTCATACCAAAATCAAGCATTATTTTTGTTCCTTTGTGTTCCACCAGTATCTTATTACCACCAATTTCATCTTTGCCCCCATGTATTTTGATTGATACCATTTTGCCCTCACATTATTTTGACATCAGACAAATTTTGCCTGAGTCCGTTACTTTCCATTCTTTTGTAATATATCGTTTGTCAATTAAATCTTTAGTGGATGCATACACAAAACTCTTGTTAACTTTAATTTTCTCTGCAATCTCATTTGCATTTTTATTTCCCTTATTTAATTCTTCTAGTATCTTTCTTTTCTTCCCTGCCAATGCAAAATCCATCAAAGGAATTGTTATCAATTCATGTGTATCTTGTCTCAAATAATATGCACCTTCAACTAATTCTTTATTAAGGGAAGTTGCAAATACTCCAGCAAGAAACATAGGCTTGCGACCTTCTGTTACATTAATGAAAATTTGATTGCCTTTCTCTTTTTGTATCAGCTTATTCAGTTTTGCTGTAATGCCCACTACATCAAATTGTTCTACTAAAGCGATTTCAAACTCTATATGAGGAAATTTTGACTTTATCCTATTTGCTTCATCAAGTCTTTTTTTATCATTTATAGTAACTAAATATACTTTATTTGGAGATTGCTTGTAAATATTAATTTCATTTACTGCTTCATTATCCTTACTTTCTTCATTGTGTGCACATTCATAAAGCATGGTTATTAAGACCTTCATTTTATCACCTTTATATCTAGAATGGGACCCTCTTTTTAAAGTTTACTATATCAGTATAATATTATAGTAAATTAATAGAAAAGTTTATATACTTGCTATAATATCCATTATTATCGTAACACCGGAGGTGGTTTACATGGAAAAAAATCAAATAATTTCAGAGATAAAAAATTATGTCAGCAGGCACGGAGGAATATATCAAGAATGGTATGTAGGAATATCAGAAGACCCTAAAGAAAGATTGTTCAACGGGCATAATGTTGATAAGGATAATGATTTATGGATACATAGGGAAGCGAATAGCTCAGAAGTAGCGAGAGAAATTGAAGAATACTTTCTAAGTATTGGTACAAAAGGAGGATCAGGTGGCGGTGATTCTGATGCTAAATATGTTTATGCATATAAAATCAATAGTCACACAAAAGAATAAGGTGAGAAAATGGCAAAAAAAGGAAAATATGTTACATATAATTTGAAGCAAGGTAAAAAGGTGGTCTACAAAGGGATAACAAATAACCCTAAAAGAAGGTTGGAAGAGCATGAGGATTCTGGAAAGAGATTTACTCATATGAAGGTCACTTCAAGGAGAATGTCGCAAGAAGGAGCAGATAAGAAGGAAGATCGTGAATTAGTGGCATATCGAAGAACACATAAAGGGAATAATCCAAAGTACAATAAAGATGATGATGGATAGGCGGTTTAAGAATGAATCAAAAAAATCATAGAATTATTGGTGCAATAGGTGTGCCATTAGTATTACTTGCATTGCAGGCAAAAATTGGGCTTTCCCTGAATTTATCAACAGGAATTCTATTGATAGCCGCAGCAATAGTAGGATATGTATTTGGTGGAGGATTACTCTCTCCAGACATTGACCACGGTTTTTATCATAGAAATTTTATAACTCATTCGACCCTTATTCCTTATTTTTTTGTTGCAGCTACCAGTAAAATCAGCTATCTTTACTCGCTGCTTGTTATGGTATTCATCGCTTGGACATTGCATGTATTCGTAGATTTTTTCAGCGAAGAAGACAAATTTGCTCTGGATATTGATACTTCAAAATGGGCAGGAGGAAAAGTAAGCTATATCCTCTCATGGGTTATTTTGCTTGGGACATGGATAGCATTATTTACAATAACTCCCTTTGGGTTGTTTATTCCTTAATTTACTTATTACTTCAACAGGATAGCATTTATAATAACTAAGTTTACTTTATACATAGGGATGGTAATTGTTTTTTCTTATTTAGTTTTTTCCATGCCTAATGATCTTGTCAATGAAATGACCTACTCCCCAAACTAAACAGGCTGTCCGATAATCAAATTTCCAGCAGGAATATTTCTGGAAAAATTGAACGCAAGCCGATTCTCCTTCCTATTGAAGACAATTGACTTGTTTTCTTTTTCCTATTCTGCAATATGATCCATATCTTCTTTAAATTATGTGCAGCACATACCAAATTAAATTCGTTCTTCGCCGCTTTTAATCCTCTTGTCAGAAACCCCCTAAATCCTAGATTCTCTTTATAATGCCGCTACTGGTATGATTACCTGGCTTTTGGATGATCCAATAAATAACAAAGACAATAAGCTTGAATTAAGAGAATCTAACTATCAGGCTTTCAAAAGAACAAACGATAAGATAGCTAATGTTAACCTCAATATTCATGACCCTTCAGCAGAATCCAAAGCAGATAGTGTAACAATAAATATAGAAAGAAGAAAATCATTATCAAATCAGAAATTGGTGGTCCTTAATGATAATCAAAAAGTACTAAAGCAAAGCTTTCCGAATCCCATTTCAGTATTTTTTAAAGATTTATTTTTTGAGCCTAATTATAATTTATCTGAAGCAAAATTAAAATATGAAAAAAATAATGAATTATTAGATCAGATGAAGGACTTTATTTCAAGGTATAGATTTAATTCTGCTTTGGCGATAGAAGTAGATGTAGAATCTAATATTGTTGACTCAAATGAAGTTATAAACAAAGAGAAATCTATAAAAAGGAATTGGGGTTTTAAATAAAATAAACAGGTTTATTTAAATCGTAAACTTTTTTTATCTAGCACAACTTCTTCTGCTTTTCAATCTTCATTTTATCTACAGGTTTGTCATCTTTGTGCCATCCAGAATAATAGCTTAATCTTTTTTCTTTAGGAAGACCCAGAATAGATTTCTTTTTCTTCTTTTTAATTTCTTCCTCTTTTTTTAATTCTTCAATTGCCTGTAATAATGGATTTGTCATTTTTCATCCAGAATCTGATAGCCGCACTTAATACATTGAAAATCTGTTTTTCCCAATTCGACTCTATTTATTTCATCGCACATAGGACATAGTTTGGTGTAGGTTTCTTCTGGCATACAAATAAGAAGAAGAGTGGAATATAAAAAATTATCTTAATTGCGAGAAAAAATAAAAAGGCTCATTTAGAGCCCAAAACTTTTTTGATGTAACTCAATGGTTTAATATCTGTTATTGTTGTTTTGTGCACAAGCCATTTGCCATCTTCACTGACTTGCATGCTGGTTTCTATTATTGGCTGTTTGTTCAGCTGCTCTAATTTCAGAGCACTTAATTCAGGTTTTACATTTTGTTTTGTTTGTTCCATTTTTTATGCCTCCAATTTACATTTTTTAAAACAGTCACTTGCAATCTGGATTTCTATTATATAGGGTGACTATTTTGCCTGAGCAGCTGCATTTCTTCGTCGGGGTTTTGGATTTGCAGCTGCTCTTTTTTCATGACTGTTTTTGATGATTTTGTTCAGCTGACCTTCAAGATACCTCATGTCAACTGTTTTGCCATATCTGCGATATTTCTTAGTATAATTTCTATTAGTTACAACAAAGAACCATTCATCATAGTTTGCTTTCAGCAAACTAATTTTTTCGTTCAGCTGTTTTGGAGCTTTTTCTAAAGTTGTTCCTGTCTCAACTTCTACTGCATACTTTTTTCCGTTGAGCAGGAAAACTAAATCAGGCTTCTTTGTTGTAAACAACTCTACTTTGATGCCTTTCTTTTCAAGAAACTCTGCTATGTCACATATTACAAATAAATGATTCAGGCTTTCATTGAAGCGAGGCTTCAGCAGAAACTTCGCTTTCTTGCTGAAGCCGATTGCTTTATGTTCCGAAATCTGAAAGCCTTTTGCCATCAGGTATTTGATATCTTCAAGTTTCAGCTCTTTATGTCTGTGGCAGAGTTTCTTTGAATCGGCAGTTATCGTAATGCTTTTTCGTTTTGCATTGTCCGCTTTTTTTGGCAAGGTTTTCGTTTTGCAATTCTCCTTTTTCTTAGGCAATTCTTTTTTCGTCGTGCTTTGTTCTAATAATTCATCAGCATTAGTTGTTATGATTCTATGCTCTTCTGGAGAAGCAACTATTTTGATTTCTGTATGGTCATCTTCCATTATCAGGATTCCTTCTCCAACATTTGCTGTAAGTAAATGTGTTCTTTCAGAACTGCTTAAGTGGAATGTCTCGCAAACATTTTTTATTACAGCAGGCTTTTGTCTCATGAGCATTGTATAAGCAGAGTTGGCTAAAACTGATTTTCCAGCTTCACTATTCAAAAGACCTTCAACTTCCTGATTAATCAATAATAATCCTAGATTGTATTTTCTGCTTGTCTTGACTATCTCAAAAATGTAGGTAGCATCTTCTGTTCTTGATAGCAAAGACCAGGCTTCATCAATAAGCAGGATTTTTCTCTGTATGTCTGACTTCATTTTCATGTAAACATAATCTAAAACAAGAAACATTATTACTGGCTTTACTTGTTTAGGCATACTGCCAATATCAAAGCAGACAAAATTATTCTCAAAGTCAATATTAGTATGCTTATTGAGAAAAGAAAATACTCCATCTACATACATGCTTAATCTGTTGATCAGGCTTCTGATTGTTGTTTTCTCAAGCGTGATAGCAGTTTTTTCCATGCTCTGCAATACTTTAAGGACATCTCCTAAGATGGGTGGCTCATATTCCCATGTTTCAGAGTCCTCAGTAATGCCTTTTTTCTCATAAGCTTCAGTTAAAGACCTGTCTATGAATGCTTTCTGAGGCTCTGTTAAATCTCCTAAAATGACCTGCATTAAATCCATTAAGCTTAGTCTTTTCTCTGCATAATCATGCCCAATTAAATCTAGTGGATTGATTATAGTTTCAGAAGTTCTGGAGAGGTCTACTCTCTGGCCTTTAAAGTATTTGACAAGCTCAATATACTCTCCTTGAGGATCAATAACTATTACTTTAGTTCCATTAAGGAGATATCTTGAGATTAATAGCTTGCAAAAATAAGATTTTCCCCCTCCTGATTGAGCTAAGACTAAGCCATTTGGATTTGGAAGTGTGAATATATCTCTGATTATTGGAATCTTGTTTTTGTTTAAGCCAAGCCATACTCCTGTTTCATCTACCTGGAAGAATTGGCTTGTGAATGGGAAAAAAGCTGACAATGCACTTGTTGTAATGTTTCTATTGGCGTTTAATTCGTCTATTGCTAGTGGGGCAGTTGACTTAAATCCTTTAAGCATTCTAAAAGATGCTGTTTGCGGAATAATCATCAGGCTGTTAAGTTCTGCTTCTATCTTCTTTGTCAATATATCTAATTCTTTCAGAGAATCTGCTTTCAGGTTTATGTATAGGGCTATGTTAAAGAGCTTCTCTTTCCCTTTTTGAAGCTGCTCTAATGTCTTTCTTGTATCTTCATACTGAATTTCCAGAGTAGGATTTATTATCTGCTTTGACTGCATTGCATATAAGTCGGTTCTCTGCTTCTGAAGCTCTTTATTCAGGTTAATCAGCATGGTTTCTATTGGATATGGCTTTATGTGCATGCTTAGGTCAAAATCTCCCTGAGAGCTTACAATCCCGTCTAAGAAGCCCATTTCTACTCGTCTGGGATAGCCAGAAGCGTAGATAATCCTGTAATATCTCTTGTTGGTCTTGAGATAATCCTGAAAATTGAAAATCTGATTAGGATATAATGACTTCTTTCCTGAGAAAAACTTTGCAGCTACTCTCTTTAATTCCTTAGTTGAAAGTCTTTCTACTTTTAGATTGAGATTTTCTAGCCTTTCTATGCATACTCCTATCTGAATGTTAAGGTTGTTTTTTTCAGGTATGACTAGATAGAAAACCCTGTTCATGATTTTATTGCTGGAAATGATGTTTTTTAGGTGAGCCTGATATTTCTCAAACAATTCTTTGAAATTGTTGCTTTTTATTCTTGAGAATAGGGAATCAAGATAGTCTTTAAGCTCAAGGCTTTCAGTATTCATGAAAATCTGTATTGGAAAATCTATTGAGTTTAAGAATTTCTGAAAGCTTTCTGTTATTGCTTCTTGTTCACCATTTGATTTTATGCTGAAGTTTATTGGCTGTACTTTTAGGATTGCTAATTTTT
>JAGLMD010000116.1 GCA_023140175.1 Nanobdellota archaeon
TATTTAACTGTCAAATTTGGGATATAAAATATTTTGAAGATATAAGAAATCATTTTTTCCAAGAGGCTGATAAAAGATTAAAAAGTTTGGAATTTCCTGAAACAGGATTAGAAAAATATTTAAAAATATAATAAAAAATAAAAATTCTAAAGCTGATTCACAGTAAACACGCCAATTTTAGTCTCGTTAGGCTTTACTTTACTGTCCATTCCTACTAGAAACTTAATATCTGCTCTTTCTGCTGTCTTTATAAGATCCCTGTCAATCACACCATCAAAAACAATGGCATACATGCCTTTCCCAAGGCTCTTTATTGTAGTTTCTAGCTCTGTTATAGGAACCTTGCCTAGAACATTGAGCTTTGTGTCCAATACCTGGGCTCCCCTTGTGCCTATGAGGTTCTCTAAAATACCTGAAAAGAGTTTTCTCTCATTATCCTTCAATTCAACTTTCTTGACAAATCTTTGCTGCTGAACTGGTGCTTTTACTATGGTCTGCCTCTGTTGTGGCTGGCTTTGATATTTATTCTGATTATATGTTGGCCTTCTTCCACTACTAGCCCTGTTATCAGAAACTTCTTCTTTTGAAAGCTCAAACTTAGACTGCTCCCCGGATATTCTTGCTCTTAGAGCATTATGTATCTCTTTCTTAGTTATCTCTTCTACTTCTTTTCCATCTGGTGCTCTTGTAACAAAATCAATCTCTGCTCGTTCAGTCACTTCTTTTATGATCAGGTTTCCTCCCCTGTCACCATCAACAAATAAAGTTACTTCTTTCTTCTTGCTTAATGTAGCTATTGTTTCAGGCATATTTGTACCATTCATAGCAATAGCATTCTTAAATCCATGTTTAAGAAGATTAATGACATCTGCTCTTCCCTCAACCACAATTATCTCATCAGAATCAGCCACTTGGGGCCCGGCCGGCAGTCTTTCTTTCCCAAATTCAGTTATTTCCATGACTCTTACAGAATAAGCCACTTCATCAGCCAGCTCTTGACTGTCAGGAAGGGAGTTATCCATAAGGTTTTTGAGCAGTTCTTTAGCTCTTTCAATAACAAATTTCCTCTTGCTTATTCTTACATCCTCAATTTTCTCTGTCTTTATCTTAGCATTACAAGGCCCTATCCTCTGTATTATTTCCAATGCTGCTGCAATTATAGCAGTTTCTGCTTTATCAAGAGATGAAGGTATAAGGATTTTTCCTGATGTCTTGCCGCTTCTTGTCTCTGTTGCTACTTCTATTCTTCCTATCCTGCCGCTTCTCTGCAATTCTCTCAATTCAAGGTCTGCTCCAAGCAGCCCTTCTGTCTGTCCAAAAATAGCTCCAATAACATCAGGCCTGTCAACCACACCTTCGATGTTTATTATTGCATGAATTATATATTTTGATGATACAGGACTTACTTTTCCCATTTTTCTTTCCTCCGTGTAAAAATAATTTTCCACTAAAAACTTATATGACTCCAGAACAAGTAGATTCAATTAGTTATCAATTTCTCGCTTGATTAATACTTACATACTTAAATAAATGGATTGATAATTGTAAATCTTAACCTGTTCTTTATTTATCTCGGAAATAAATTGAAGCCCGTTGCACTAACTCCCAAGCTCATTGCTTTGCCGTTTAAATGATTAGTTTAAACGTCCCTTTTGAGGATTTTAGCGTGACTCCATTGAGTACTCTCGTGACGGGCCACTTTTTATAAGTATAATCCGAAATAAAGGCCAAATAAGCCCCCATTAATCCTAAAAAGTTTTATTACATTATCCTTTTCAGTATATGTGATAGTTACATTCAACTTTAAAAAACTATTGTTTTGGCAAACGCATTATCTTCCCAGAAAACAACCTAATTCAAAGTAATTATTAAACCCTAACAAGGTCTCAGATGAGACCCCACTAGGGAAAAAGAGGTGATTACTATGGGGTAGTATAACATATATTTAAATCTTTCGTTTTATTACTATTTTAAAGTAGTTAAAAAAGTTTGTAACTAACTTTATTAAGTTGACATGTTTTATACCAAAATATGCCCAAAATAACCAGAGAAAAATTTAAATCAATGCATAATGTCTTTGACGAATTCACTAATCGAAACATCTTCAGATTAATCTCTCAAGGACATTTTGATGGCCTCGAGTCTCCTATCTCAATAGGAAAAGAAGCAAACATCTTCTCAGCAAAAAAAGGATCTAAACGATTGATAGTGAAGATTTACCGCCTAGAAACATGTGATTTTAATAGGATGTATGATTATATTAAAGAAGATCCCCGCTACCTTAATCTTCGGGGAAAGAAACGAAAGATAATCTTTTGCTGGGCGCAAAGAGAATTTCGTAATCTTATAAAAGCAAGAGAAGCAGGGGTGGATGTTCCTACACCATTTACTTTTATGAATAATATCTTAGTCATGGAATTTATTGGTTCTAAAGTAGTTGCTCCAAAACTTAAGGACCTTTATCCTGAGAATCCAAGAAAATTTGCCAATAAGGTAATATCTGATATAAGGAAATTATACCAGGCAGGCCTGGTCCATGCAGATCTTTCTGCCTTTAACATATTGAATCATAAAGAAAATCCGGTTTTCATAGATTTTTCTCAATGTTCTCCTATAACAATATCGAGAAATGAAGAATTTCTTGATAGGGACATAAGCAATATAGTCAATTTCTTTAAAAAACTCGGCCTAAAACTGGATAAAGAAAAAATAAAGCAAAAAATAAAGAAACAATAAGATATAAAAACCTGCTGTTTTTTAAGATTATGATGGATGAATTTCAATACGAACTAAAGATCCCTAAAGAAAGAATAGCAGTTTTAATAGGAAAAGAAGGAAAAACAAAAAAAGATATAGAAAAAGCAACAAAGACAACTTTAGAGATAGACTCAAATGAATGTGATATATTCATAAAAGGAACTGATGGATTGAATATATATACTGCTAAGGAAATCATTACTGCTATAGGCCGCGGCTTTAATCCGGAAACAGCTCTTCTTCTTTTGAAAGTAGACTATTCTTTCGAATTGATTAATCTTGCTGATTCAATAGGGAAATCAAAAGAAACACAGCTAAGGATAAAGGGCCGCATTATAGGAAAAGAAGGTAAAACAAGGAACATTATCGAACAATTGACTGAAACATACCTCTCTATTTATGGCAAGACAGTTTCAATAATCGGCAGCAATGAATCAGTATCTATAGCACATAGGGCTGTCCAGATGTTGATGGAAGGCTCAAACCACTCTTCAGTCTACAAATGGTTAGAAAAGCAAAGAAGAATTCTAAAAAGGAAAGAGATAATAGGTGATGATACAAAATGGGAGATGAAGTAGATACAACAAAAACAAAGGCACACGAACTTGCAAAGAAGCAAAAAGATATAGGGGTAGCAGAGTTCTTTGCAAGAAATAGGCATCTTTTAGGCTTTGATAATAAAAGAAAATCCCTTATGACGACAATTAAAGAAGCAGTAGATAACAGCCTGGATGCATGTGAGGAAGCAGATATTCTCCCGGAGATTATAGTTGATGTTGTAGATCTGACAAATGATCGCTTTAGGGTAACTATCGAAGACAATGGCCCGGGAATAATAAAAAGCCAGATTCCTAAGATTTTTGCCAAGCTTCTCTATGGGAGCAAATTCTTCAAATTATCACAAACCAGGGGCCAACAAGGTATTGGTATTTCAGCTGCAGTCATGTATGCTCAGCTTACAACAGGCAAGCCAGCAAAGATCACCTCTAAAATCCATCCAACCGAACCAGCCCATTACTATGAGCTTCATATCAATACCCAAAAGAACAAGCCGGATATTATAAAAGAAGAAACAAAAGAATGGAAAAAAGATCACGGAACAAAAATAGAGATAGAGCTGGAAGGCTCATATATACAGGGCTCGCAGTCTATAGATGAATACCTCAAAGAAACAGCAATTGTAAATCCCCATGTTACTCTGATTTACACTAATCCAAAAGCAGAACAATTTATTTTTGCCAGAATTACTGATACACATCCCAAAAAACCAGTCGAAATAAAGCCGCACCCATATGGAATTGAACTGGGGGTGTTGCAAAGAATGCTCAAATTTACTGAAAATCGAACACTGCAGGCATTTTTAACATCAGAATTTTCTAGGGTTGGTCCAGGAACAGCCAAACAGATATGTGAAAATGCAGCATTGCTGCCAAATACAAAACCAAAAAATATAAACCGGGAAATGGTAGAAAATCTTGCAGAAGGCATAAAGAAAACAAAAATAATCTCCCCTCCAACAGACTGTATCTCTCCTATAGGTGCAGAGCTTTTAGAAAAAGGCCTAAGGAAAGAGATAAATGCGGAATTCTACTGTGCTGCAACAAGACCTCCCTCTGTTTATCGTGGTAATCCTTTCATTGTTGAAGCAGGCATTGCTTATGGTGGGGAACAGCATGCAGATAACGCCATAAATATTCTCAGATATGCCAATAGGGTCCCATTATTATATCAGCAAGGCGCATGCGCAATCTCTAAATCAATTCTTGCAACATCTTGGCGTAACTATGGGTTGCAGCAAAGCAAAGGCTCTTTTCCTATAGGACCAGTAACCTTAGTTGTTAGCATAGCTTCTGTTTGGGTCCCATTCACATCTGAAAGCAAAGAAGCAATCGCACATTATCCTGAAATCATCAAGGAGATAAAACTTGCTTTGCAGGAAGTAGGAAGAAAACTATTTTCTTATGTAGGAAAGAAAAGAAGGATATTAGCAGAATCCAAGAAAAGAGACTATATCCAGATATACATCCCCCATATTGCAGATGCATTAAAGGAAATTCTCAAGATAAAGGATGAAGAGAAAGTAAAATCCATCTTAGTCCAGATTCTTGAAAAGCATCGCGGAGAACTTGAAAAAATCGGCATAGACAATCCAGACTATGATCCAGAGCTTGCAGCCATAGGAAAAGAAAAAAAAGAAACAGAAAATGAGCCAAAGAAAGAAGAAAAACAGCAGAAATTAGGTGAATAAGATGACAGCAAAAAAATCCTCAAAAAACGTTGTTGAACTGATCAAAGGGCTTGCTACTAATGTCTATAAGAGCATACTCTCCAAAAAACAGCCAGAGCTCAATATGCCTCTTCGCTCTTTATCAAATGTCAAGTATGATCCCGAAATAGGTTATTTTGAATTAGTAGGCAAGATGAAAGAGCGGACCCTTACTGCATCATCAGTAAAGAGCTTTGCCCAGACCTTAAGGATGATGTCTCTTTCAAAAGAGCTTATTGAGACAAATGACATTGCAACAAAGAGAGAAGCCTATTATGTCAGCAAAAATTGGGCAGAAGCACACTTTGATTCACAACCCGAATCAGATGCTGTCATGGATGATGTCGAAGCTATGATGATGGTTAATAGGGAGCAGATTGGCTTTATCCCAGAAGAAAAAGGGGGAGAAATAGCTGGAAAGCTCATAGTTATCGATAAAGATCAAGACACAGGAAAAGAAATTAAGATAGATTGCACAAAATTCGGCTCAGGCGCCTATTCAATCCCAAGTTCTGTCGAAGATTTAAAATTTCAGACCTCAGCTAAATTCATTCTTGCAATAGAAACAGCTGGTATGTTTCAAAGGCTGCTGAAGCACAATTATTGGAAAAAAGCAAATTGCATCTTAATAAGCATGGGTGGAGTTCCAACAAGGGCATGCAGGCGCTTCATAAGAAGGTTGAGTGATGATATGAACCTGCCAGTATATGTCTTTACAGACGGAGATCCATACGGATTTGCTAATATTTACAGGACTTTAAAAGTAGGTTCTGGTAATGCAGCCCATATAAATCAATATTTTTGTGTTCCTGGTGCAAAATTTATAGGAATAACCCCTCAGGATATTATAGATTACAAACTCCCCTCACATCCACTCAAAGATGTTGACCTAAAAAGAATCAAAGATGCGATAAAGAACGATCCATTCATCAAACATCATAAAGAATGGCAAAAAGCCATGAAACAGATGGCAGACATGAAAGTAAGGGCAGAACAACAGGCTCTGGCAAAATGGGGGCTTAATTATGTAATTGACAAATATCTGCCGCAAAAGCTCAAGAACGAAAAATCGTGGTTACCATAAACTTTTTATATCCCAAATCAAAAATAAAGAAAGGTGGTTAATTTTGGAAAAATCTCCTTGTTGTGAAGGCTGTCATAAATGGGAACAATATAAAGAAGACTGTTGGGTATTCTGGGAAAGGAAAAAGGTTTGTTCTCACCATTCTGATAATGATTGAATTGGATTTATTCTTTTTGGAATAATTTTTACAGCTAGATATATAAATAATAAAACAACTCTCTCTATATGGCAGGCAAATCTTTAGTTATTTCAATAACAGAGAATGAATTAAATAAAATCGATGACATACCCCATTATATAAGTAATAAGAATGAGCGTAGAAGCTTAGATGATGAGATAGTCTTTGAGTTAAATTCTAAAAAAATAATAGAACAAGAAAATCTAAAAGTATTTCCTGCACAATTTACTCTTAGAGAAAATACACAAGAATATCTCGCTTTAGAGGTAACTAATCAATGCGATATGGGCTGCAGCCACTGTTTTAATATCTTAGATAGAAACGGACACAAAAGCTATATGTCAACAGAAACCGCAGAAAATATTACTAATCTCATGGGTAATAATAGCAGACCAGTAGATAGAGTAGTCTGTTTAACAGGTGGAGAACCCACTTTTAATATAGGCTCTCTTGTTGAGATCTCAAATATTTTTTCTGCATTAGAAGGCACAGTAATTCATATCGCGACAAACGGCACAGGATTCCCCCTTAATAGAAGAGAACTAGGGGATTTTTTTGATAGGTTCAATGATAATGTATATTGGCAGATATCTTATGATGCTTATCATAATCCCTGGTTTGAAAAGCTAATAGGCAAAAAAGTAGCTAAATCTCTGAATAATGAATATGCTGAAGATGACCCCACATTAGCAGTCATAATCTATGTGACTGAAGTGCTTAATCAGAAAGGCAAAAAACTTGGTGTAAGGGTGTCTACAAATCCAAAAAACAAGGAAGAAGGCAATTTCTATGAAAATAAGGCAAAGAAAGCACTCGGTATTCCCTTAGAAGATGGATTCAATGACAGAGCAAAGGTGTATTCTTCACTCATGGCATATGATTCAAAAGGGAATATCTTGATAGATCCAACAACCTATGCTGGAAGCAGGGCTAAAGAAGTGTGCAGCCAGGGACAAGAACTCTATATTGATTTCAAAGGCAAGATCTGGCCAAGCATGCTATGGAAATCCGCTAAAGAGAACTATCTTGGCAGATTAGTTAAGTTAGAAAAGATAAGCGATGATTCTAAAATTATCAAAGAAGAATATGTTGAAGCAACTAAGTAAAGTATGGCCCCACTGGGATTCGAACCCAGGACTTACAGCTTAGAAGGCTCTGGCGATAAGATACTAGGTATCTTATAGTCGCCCTATCCAGGCTAGGCTATGGGGCCCTATCTTTCTGAAATTCCATTATATTTTTAAAGCTTTCCTCACTTTATTCGTGATAATGATTAAAAAAATCCTATATACAAAAGAAGGAAAGAAATTCTTTGTTAAAGACATTGATAAAGACTATCATTGTCAGTATGGTTTTATAAAAAAATCAGATTTAAACAAGAAACCAGGATCTAAGATAAAGACAAATACAAAAAAAGAGTTATTGATTCTGGAACCTTCTTTCATAGATGTATACTCAAAAATAAAGCGCCTTCCGCAGATCATACCTTTGAAGGACCTGGGCTCAATAATCACAAAGACAGGGATGGGCAGGGATTCAAAAGTTGTAGATGCTGGTGCAGGCTCAGGTGCTTTAGCCCTGATGCTCGCAAACATAGTGAAAGAAGTCACAACATATGAAATAAGGGAAGATTTCTATAATGTTGTAAAAGAGAACATAGAAAACCTGGGCTTAAAAAACATCAAGATAAAGAATAAAGATATTTACAATGGAATAAGTGAAAAGAATATTGATTTAATCACATTAGACCTTCCAGAACCATGGAAAGCAGTGATGCCGGCAAAGAAATCCCTGAAAGTTGGAGGTTTTATCGTATCTTACTCTCCTACAATACCTCAGGTTATGGATTTCACAGAAGAAATAAAAAAACACAAAGAATTACTTTATTTAGAAACAATCGAAATCATCGAAAGGCAGTGGGAAATAGATGAAAGAAAAGTTCGCCCCAAAAGTCAGCAGATAGGCCACTCTGGTTTCTTATCATTTATAAGAAAAATTAATTAAAATGGAACTTAAGAAAATAACTTCTAAAAGTACTGATTTTGATGAAGCATGGGACATAATTGAGTCTTCTTTTCCAGAAGATGAAAAAAGGTCATTATTACAACAAAAAGAAGTTTTCAAAAAACATAATTATTCCTTTATAGCTGTTTATGACAATAATTTGGTTGGTATTATTACAGTATGGCATCTTGATGATTTTGTTTTTGTAGAACACTTTGCAGTAAAAGAAGAATTAAGAAATAGAGGATATGGGATAAGAATCCTCAAAGAACTAGAAAAAAGATATGCCAAATTCATCGGAGAGATGGAATTTCCAGAAACAGAAATTCAAAAGAAGAGAGCAGTTTTATATCAAAAGGCAGGATTAATATTAAATCCATATCCGTACAAACAACCACCATACGGAAAAGACAAAAATCCAGTGAACTGCCTCATTATCTCATATCCAGAAGAAATAGATGAAACAAAATTCAATAGTATTAGGAAATTGATACATAAGGAAGTATATGGATTAAAAGAACCTCTAATCTAGAAAAACATACTATAAACCCCCTCATTCTTATCTGGAACAATCAACTAAAAGAAATCAATAATTATAGCCATACTAATTACTAATGAAAAGATTTATATAATAGTACTAATTACTAATTAGTATGTTAAATAAAGATATATTAAGGAAGATAATAGTTCAACAGAAAAACGACATTAAGCTGGGCAATACTATAAGGCGCTCGATATTAGATGAGATACTAAAGTGGTTTAATGATAATCGGATACTGGTTCTTACAGGATTGCGAAGAAGCGGCAAATCAACAATATTGATGCAGATAATGGAAAGTAAGCCAGGTTATTGTTATGTGAATTTTGAAGACGAAAGATTCATAGAGTTTAAGGCGCAGGATTTTGAGCTTTTAAACGAAGTGCTCATAGAGGTTTATAATAATCCAAAAATATATTTTTTTGATGAAATACAGAACATAGAAAAATTTGAAACATTTGTAAGAAGAATTCAGGATCAGGGAAAAAAAGTAGTAATAACAGGATCAAATGCTTCTCTTCTCAGCAAAGAGCTCGGTACAAGACTTACAGGAAGATATAGGTCTTTTGATGTTTACCCTTTTTCTTTCGTCGAATTTCTTCGGTTTATGGATGTTTCACCAAAAAAAGATTGGTTCTATCTCGCTGAAAAAAAAGTAGATCTAATCAAGTTATTTGATGACTATTTTTTAAAAGGGGGCCTTCCCGAATATCTTAAAAATAAAGATAAAGAATATATAAGGACTATTTATGAGAATATATTATATAGGGATATAATTGCCAGATACTCTATTAAGAAACAGGCATTGTTAAAGGATTTAGTCAATATTCTCGTTACAAATATATCTTCTCAATTTACCTATAACTCTCTAAAGGAGCAACTGAAATTAGCTAATGCAATAACAGTAAAGGAATACATTTCCTATCTTAGTGATTCTTACTTGTTTTTTGAGCTGCAAAAATTTGATTTTTCCGTGAGAAAACAGTTAAATGCGCCCAAAAAGATATACCTTATTGATACTATATTTAATCAAATACTGGGCATGAATTTTTCAATGAACAGGGGCAGGATTCTAGAAAATGTTGTATTTATTGAGCTAAAAAGACGGAAGAAGGATATTTATTATTTCTCAGGTAAATCTGAATGTGATTTTATTATTAAAGATGGAATCAAAGCAAAAGAAGCCATACAGGTTTGTTATCTGCTGAGCAAAGAAAACAAGGAAAGGGAAATTAATGGATTATTAGAAGCGTTAGCTAGTTTTAATCTAAAAGAAGGGCTTATTTTGACAAAAGAAGATGAATGCGAGATTAATAGGGGCGGAAAAAAAATCAAAGTCATTCCTGTATGGAAATGGCTCATTGAAGTGAACTAATTTGAAAATACCAGGCATAAAAAATAATTTTGGAGAAGCAGTAGAGGAAAGGGGCCTAGACTACTATAAAGAAGGCAGAGTAAAAAATCTGATAGTGGATGGGGACGTAGTAAAAGCTACAGTAATCGGCAATAGGAAATATAGGGTTACTATAGATTTATCAAATGATCTTTTCAAATGCACCTGCCCATGCAATTTTAATTGTAAGCATGCTGTCGCTGTTTTATATGAGCTAAGGGAGAACCCTAATATTGAGACTGCTGATAATTTGAATGCTCAGTTAGCCAAAAAGTCAAAAGAAGAATTAATATTTGTTCTTCAGAAAATACTGGTTTCAGAGCCAAGATTTAGAAAACTCTTAATCGATTCTTCAAAAGACATAAAAAAAGCAGTAGTGTCTCTTGATTTTGAAGAGGACGAAATAGATGATTCTATAGAAGAAATTGATGAATTACACGAGTTAATATTAAAAAATAAAGATAAGCTCGATAATTTAGTTTTGCTTTTTAAGAAATGTTTTGAGATTTATGAAGATTATGGGGGGCTTGAAGAGATGGAAGATTCGATGTTCAACATGCTTGAACAGATTTCGAAAGAGTCAAAAAAGTTGCCAAAGAAAAATAGAAAAGAATTAATTCAGGAATTTGTTGATTTGACCAGCAACTTTGATTTTTTTCATGACTCTATTGATGATAAAGGCCTAAACATAAGGTACTCTTACAATACTTAGAAAAACATACTATAAACCCATTCATCCTTCTCATCATAATAATGCTTTTTCAAAGTCGTCTCATGCGAAAGTTCCATCTTCTCATAAAACTTATGTGCTCTTTTATTGTCAGCATGCGTCAATAAATATAATTTTCTCAACTTACTCTTGTTCTCCTTATAGAATTTCTTAGCATCTTCAATCAATCCATTAAAAAGATCTCTTGCAATTCCTTTTCCCCTAAAATCAGGCAAGACAGCAATCCTGTCTAATTCAGCTAATCCATGCTTTGGCAGCCCATGAACATACCATGTAGTCAATCCGATTATCTTTCCATCTTCTTCGGCAACAATATAATTAACTCCTTTCTCAATCTCAGAAGAAAAAACATTTTTCCCTTCCTTAACCGAATCAATATTATAGCTCTCTTTAAGAACAACAGCAATTCCTTCAGCATCCTTTTCAATAGCTTTTCTTATCATTTACTCCACACAAACTGACTTTGCGAGGTTTTTTGGGTAATCCGGGTCATTCCCCCTCATAACAGCGATATAATACGCAAACATCTGCAATGGTATAACAGCTAGCAAAGGTGTCAATATATATGAATTCTTCGGAACATAAAGATTATGATCAACAAACTTTCCAATCTCTTTATCTCCTTTTGTCACAATCGCAATTACTATTCCTCCCCTTGCCTTGACTTCCTGGATATTGCTTAACACTTTCTTGTACGTCCTATTGTCTTTTGTAGCAACCACCACAATGGGCATCTCTTTATCAATCAGGGCAATAGGGCCGTGCTTCATCTCTGCAGCAGGATAGCCTTCTGCATGTATATAGCTGACTTCCTTTAATTTTAAAGCACCCTCTAATGCAATAGGATAATTAATTCCCCTTCCTAGGTACAGCGCATTCTTCTTATGGTAAAATTGTTTTGCATGCAATTTTATATAATTCTTTTCGTCAAGTATGCTTTGTATCTGCAATGGAAGCATTCTTAGATCCCTTATCCTGTTTTTTACTTGTTGCTTATCAATGAATCCCCTTATGCTTCCAAAATAGACAGTAAGAAGATACAGAACAATTAATTGAGAAGTGAATGCTTTAGTAGATGCAACGCCTATCTCAGGCCCTGCTTTTGTATAAAGCACAATATCAGACTCTCTTGCTATAGCGCTCCCAATAACATTTACAATAGAAATTATTTTTGCTTTCTTTTTCCTGGCCTCTCTGATTGCAGCTAATGTGTCTGCTGTTTCTCCGCTTTGTGAGATTGCAATAACCATAGTTCCGTCATCAATTATAGGGTCTCTATACCTGAATTCAGAAGCATATTCAACCTCTACCGGTATTTTTGCCAATTCCTCAAGCATGAATTCTCCTACTATTCCAGCATGCCAGCTTGTGCCGCACGCCACCACAATGATTCTCCTTATCTTTTTGATCTCTTCTTTTGTTAATCCTATCTCTTTTTTCAAAGTTATTTCATCATTACTTATCCTTCCTTCAACTGTCTCAGAAATAACTTTAGGCTGCTCAAATATCTCCTTTAGCATAAAGTGCTCATAACCTCCTTTCTCAGCTTGCTCTGCATCCCATTCTATCTTATGTACTTTCTTCTTTATTTTACTTCCATTAATGTCAAACACATCCACTTTATCTTTTGTGATTAAAGCAATCTCTTCATTATCAAGATAAATCACTTTATTGGTCTTATTTAATATAGCAGGAACATCAGAAGCAATGAAATTCTCTTTTTCTCCTATCCCTATGATTAAAGGGCTCTCTTTTCTCGCAGCTATCAGTTTATCAGGATCTTTAGACGAAATCAAGCCAAGAGCATAGCTTCCATCAATTTCTTTAAGTGCTTTAATAACTGCTTCCTTGATATCTCCTTCATAATAAGAATCAACAAGATGAACTATCACCTCAGTATCAGTCTCAGAACAGAATTTAAATCCTTTAGACTCAAGCTTATTTTTCAGTTCAGTATAATTTTCAATTATGCCATTATGTACAATCGATATGTTCTTCTCAAAATTGCAGTGAGGATGTGCGTTTTCCCTGCTTACTTTTCCATGTGTTGCCCATCTGCAATGGGATATGCCAACACAACCATCTAAACTTTTTAGTCCGATATTCTTTTCTATATCATCAATCTTTCCGATATCTTTCTTTATAGCTATCTTTCCATTATCTATTGTAGCGATTCCGGCACTATCATATCCCCTATACTCTAGCTTTTTTAGCCCCTTTATCAATATAGGTGCAGCCTTCTTTTCTCCTATATATCCGACTATTCCGCACATAGGCAGGAAGATTTTTTTTAAATATATAAGTCTTATGGAAAAACATTAAGGGTTATATAAAATAAGTTTATTGTGTATTCAAGCGTATAGTTTTGAAGATACATATGGAGTTTTTAAATCATATTGGATAAACTTTTAAAAGTCATATAATCCCCTATATAATAAAATGGGATTGGAAGATTTAGTTATTATAAAGATACTTAAATTACTTGCTAATGACATTAATAAAATTGAGGTTGCTATTTTCAAAGGGCTTTCCATAATCTTGTTTTATCTTATCCTAGCGTGGTTTATTTTATATTTTCTGATATGGTCGGGGTTAAATGGTCACTGGCTAAGAACTGTAATAATCGTTGGTATATTATTACTTATAGAACTTGCTCATTTTATTGGTGGGGGACATTCTCATTAGATTTATAAATTATCATATAATCTTAACATTATGAATGAAGTAACAATAATAATAGCACTTTTTATCGGACTTGGATACCTTTTGGTAAAATTAGGACAAGGGCTTTGCGTCAAGAACAGCGAACTCTTATAGCAAGAATTAATACACTTGTTGATATGGGTAAATATCCAGAATCAGCAAGAATTTTTACAGAGAATTTTAAAAAAGAACACAGATTGTGATTCATGTTCTTAAATTTTTTACATAAACTAATTCTTTATGCCCATATCAATATAAAACTTTCATTTTTATTGACTAGATATTTTTTGTCTCTTTAATCATTTCTTCCTCTTTAGTCTCCTATCCCTTTTTCCCCTCCAATTTTTACCATAAATCTCCTCCATTTCTTCTTCATTTAATCTCATTTCCCCTCCTTTTGGTTTAAATCCCTGTATTTTCAGCAAGTGCCCATTTAGTTTTGGGATTACAATTTTTAAGACTTTTGAGTTATATTCTAATCCTTTTTTCTTGGAAGTTAATATTATTATGCTCCCAATTATTATTGAAGAGAGAAGCAGAAAAATAAATTTCTTCCAATAGTTGGGGAGGTAGAAAAGAACATCTTGATAAAATAAAGTAGACCATATACTTGCTAATAATCCAATAAAAATCCCCCAAAATAATCCCCGATTGAAATGAAGGGCATCTAAAACTTCATTTTTAGAACCCTCCATAAGTTTAATCCATCTCCTAAAGTTAGCTATTTCTCCTTCTTTTTTCATAATTACTTTTAGTTAAAAACCAATCTATAAAAACTTTGCTAAGATATCACTATCTTATAAGTTAAGAGACCAATAAGTCGTTATTTTGATTTCTCAGATAAATATTTAAACAATGTTTCCTTCTTATTCCCATGGTGAATATATTTAAAACAGGATATGAAAAAGGTATGGCTAACAAACGAATATCTTGCCACATTCTTGTGTCTCCAATTTTTTTTATTGTATTCTTGCTTTCATTAAATAATGCTGACCTAATTATTGATAAATCAAGCTTTATCACGAAAAATACATTGTATTGGTTTTTTAGTACAGTTCCACAAGTTTTTGGAGCATTGTTTGCTTTCGCTATAATGATGATTTTATTGATAAAACAACGATTAAGAAGTGAATATGATTCTATATGTTCCCAAGTCAGACCTATTATAGGACAATATGCTATTAGTTTCAATGAAAAAAAGTATAAGGGTGTTTTAATCAACAACCAACTCCATAAGGTTTGTTTAGATATTATAAAAAATTGTCCGAATAATTCATTGAATAAGCGCAATTTTGAGGAAATAGAAACACAGTTTAGTTCGATAGAACAAGAAAAAAAAGACAATCTGTCCTATCTTGACTCATTTGGAGGTGAAATGACGCTTACAATCCTTTTTTCATTATTTTTTTTGATACTTATTGACCCTATTAGCAAATCTGGATTAGGATATATATTTGCAACTCTTATAATTTATTTTTCGTTTTGGTCATTATTTATGGTATTAAAAAGACTTAGAGAACGAATTGATGCCTTATAAAACTCTCAAACCTCAGTTGTTGATACCCAAGACGATACACTTGAATATACAAGATGTTATCAGGTATTATAGAAAATAAAAAAAAATAAAAACAGTTTGTAATATAATGAAGTTTTAACTTCTTTCCCTAAAGCAGTACGCCTAATATAAGCAACACCGCTCCGGTTACGCCCCCTACTTTCAGACTACCTAGACCGAACTTTACAGTTCCGCCCATACCTGAAAACAGGGAGAGCAAGCCAGCACCGATTAAAATGGGTTGTATGTTAACCACCCCCCTCATTTTTATGGCAAGCTCATTTTATATTAGCACAATGCGAGAAAATCGTAATACACAAAGTTTATATATAGGAGTACCCTACGGTACCATACGACTAACTTTATGTATTATTATTTTCTAAGTGATTAGCCGGGAGCTCACCTTCCAGCTAATCTGGACATTCTACATACTTACAAATAATTTTACTCTTTTTATATGTTTTTGACAGTTTTATTCTTAAGAGAATATAGTAAATGGAAGAATATTTATAAACATCTTTACAAATTACTACATAACCCGGGGCATTGGTAAGTTATTTTATACAACGTGTTTTAACTTATGGAAAATATTATATACACGAAAAACAACTCATCTTTATGCGAAAAGAAATCCGCGTTTTAGGCATAGATGACTCCCCTTTTGACAGGTATAAAGATAAAACTGTCCTTGTTGTAGG
>JAGLMD010000117.1 GCA_023140175.1 Nanobdellota archaeon
GAAGAAACTATGTTGAAAATGGGCGTTGAAGTCCCCCTAATTTATTGGGAGGATAGCCCATTTTCCTTAAAAGAAAATTTATTTATAATTCCTCTTTGGTATAAATCTTGCTACTTATCCCTGATATGAATTCTCCTAACATATTTAATTATCATCTTTAATATGTTGATTACAATGGTCTGTTGCAGCATGGTAATGAGTCCCAACTACAACTCCTTCGTCTACTTCCAATTTAATATCATTTGCATGAGATGCCGGGGCATTAACACTTATATCACACTGCGAATGCTGAAATGTTTCACTTATGCCACTTGTATGGTCAGAACCATGTTTACCACAACACTCAGTCATCTTACAACTAGCATGCCTCGCAGCTTCAACATTTTCACTTTCTGAAATAACCGTGCCTGCAGCAGCAGCTAAAAAAGCACCAATCTTTAATACAGATTCTTTAGAAATCTTTCCTTCTTCACTAAGTAAAAAGGATTTGATTGTCTTTTTTATTTTTGGGATTTTCATTTTAAGTCGTTTATACTATTCAATATACATTTTCCTATATAAATTTTGTGATAATCTCTTTTAAGACATTAAAGATATCTGTTTTAATAGCTAAAGTAATAATGGCACCAGCAAACATAAAAGGAGCAAATGGCAAGGTTTCCTGTACCATTATCTTATCAAATTTCAACAAACCCAATTTATTTAATTTTTCAATCTCCTTGATTTTTTCTTCGTCTAAATGATTTATGCCTTCAAATAAGTATTCCTTCTTATTTCTATAATTCCTTAAATAAGAGAATAAAGAATAAATAGATACTCTTTCTGTTTTGTATGTTTTGCCTTCTTTTAATATATTATCGGCAAGAACCATACCCTGCCTAAGTTCCTTTATTTTTATCTTTTTGCTATAGCAATAATAAGCCAAATCAAACAATAAAAGCCTTAAGATAAAAAATGAAGCAAAAAGTAAAATAAAACCTATTAAAAATTCTGTTGAATATATTTCTCTATCTATAATAAGCCTTAGTACACTTATTACAAGCATCAATAATCCTCCTTTTAATTTTAACACCCTTTCCAATAAAGATAAGATGATTAATAATAAGAACAATTTACTTAAAAAACCAAGGTTCATAGGAAATAGTTCAAAAAGCCAAGAAAAAGCAAATAAAGAAATTACTAAACTTACTACCCTCTTCACATCAAATATTTTTTTTATTTCTTTATTTCCTTTTAACTTATTCAACCTTAATATTATCAACAAAGAATAAAATAAAAAAATTGGAAAAAATGTGTTTACCATTAATCTTAGAGAAATAAAGATATTCTGATAATTACCTCTATATACTGTTAATGGGATCAAAACAGAATATGCAAAAAAAAGTTTTCCGTCACCAGCACTCCACAAGCCCAAAGCCCAAAGCCCAAAGCCCAAAAACAATGCTAATACCCCATTTATCGATAATTTGAACAAGTAATCATAGCTTATGTTTTCTTTAAAAAACAAAAACAATATCAAATAAGTGATTAATACATAGATTAAGCTAAAAACAATCCACTTATTTCTTATTTTTCCATATTTAGCGTCTTCATAGCTAGTTATAGCTCCCAAAATAAGAATCCCAGGTAAAAACCAAAATAATAATTCATATACCATATTTTAACCCATTAGACCATAACATTTAAATATCTTGTTTTCGGATTTAAAAACATTATTCAAAAAGAGGAGTATATGAAATATAATAAGGCTTTTTTTTTAATAGGTATCTTTTTATTAGTCTTAACAATACCAATATCTTATTCTTATGATTTCTATTATATAAGCGAACTGGAAACATGGTTTTCTGGTTTGGGGTGTGATGAAGAGCCCCCCTATAAAGATCCTTCAGGAATTAAAGGTTATATTAGATTATACACTCCCCAAGGGGTAGGTACAGATACTATAACCCAAGAAGTAGACTTGCCACCTGTTGGTGAGACTACACTGACATTAACTGTTTTACCTAGTGATTGTTGTAGTGAAGAAGGACAATGGTATGTAAAATATGTAACCAGAGAAAGCCCTGATAGAGAAGCAGCATCTAATGTTTATTTCATAGATTACGATTCCCAGGAGGGGTCGTGTATTGAACCAGCATGCAATATAGGTATCTGGGATCCAGAAGCAGAAAATAACAAAGGAGAATGCTGTGGCGATGATCCATTCGGGGCTAACCCTAGTGCAACAGACCATGGGATAGATGATCCTGACATGGGTTCAATTTCCTGTACAAGCTGTAAACAAGGCCAGTTTGAAGATAATCCTTCTTATAGGAATTGGGATTCAGACGTACCAGATAGCAATAATCGCTGCTGTGGGGATGATACTTTAGATTGTCAGGCTGTAAGCAACAGCTTTATCTGTTCAGACACAACAACCACCCCTATAGACTCCTGGTACTGGCGTAACGCAAAAGAATCAGATTATACAGGAGTTATTATAGATTCAGAATGCAAAGAGAACAATTTTGCTTTTCTTTCTAACGGAAATACTTGGCTTGCCTGTCCCTCTAATCCAGATTTAGCAAGGTTTGATTTTGATTTTTCCGGAGTTCTGGCTAATAACGAAGTAAAAAATCCATATGATGTAGCGGGTCATGATTATCTTTGTTACAATGAGGACCAAGATTTCAGATTAGCAGAATGTTGTGCAGGTTCTCCAAATCAATCCTCTTCATGTAATAATGATTATAGTTCTCAGGATTTGGGCGGCATAGAACTCTTTACAGGGAATTCAAGAATTGCAAACCAAAGGGCCTTTTTTTGCAGAGAAGACTTTTCAATATCAGAAGATTTAGATGAACATCCATTTGCATGTGAAATGGCAGCTTATCCAAATGGCACATCTAGGGAGTATCTATGGACTGGCACAAAATGCTGTTCAGAGCCAGCAGATATAGATGAATCATATAATGACCCTGATGGTGAAGGGGCTTGTCTGTTTAATGAACCAATAAAAAATACCAGACTTTCTCAAAAATTTGAAGAGATTGCATCTGTTGAGGGTATGCTCTGGGGCTGTAAAATTGATGCAATAAAATACAAAGACGATAATGAATTTTTATTAGATGTAAATGATTCATATACAGGTGAACTTGTAGTGCAAAACCAGGATTACTGTACGCTCACATTAGATGGTGATTATTTTTGCGATTATTCAGAACAATGGAAGCGGACATTTGACCAAAATCTTTCAAATTTTGTAGTTGTGCCGGATGAATGGGGTGATGTTGACCTCGAAGCAGGCTGTTGTCCTCCAGATTATTGCTGGACTGGTGAAGGCTGCCGCAAAAACCAGGCACCCAACCCAACAGACCCACCAGATAGGGATAATTATAGGTGTTCTAATGGTGAATGGGTCTACTCAGAACTAAAAAAAGGCCTTGATGGCCATTATGGATATTGCCCAAGAAACGAAGAATGCTTTGTTGGCCTAAAAGGAACTTTTGAAGATAACAATAATCCAGAAGCTGATCCTATCTGCATAGCAGACGGCCAATATATAGAAGATAATTACTGTGAAAATGGTAATTGGTCGTCCAGGACAAAATACATATCTTTAGCTTTATTAGCATTAATTGATTCTTCTGAGAACCATACATTATACTGCGGCCCACCTTCTGATACCCTTAATTATATTGATTATACAACAACTCCAGGGCGTTTATTTGTCAAAAGCATTTTCGATGAAAACAAAGCAAATAATTTTTGTTTATTAGATTATAACGACAATCTAATCATAGCAACATCAATAAACACAGAATTGAATGATACAGGCTTTATATCAGAAATTTTCCCGGAATTCGAAGAATGCGATCCCTTTGGTAATAATGGCTTTGAATCTTGCAATCGCCAATCATCAGATAAAGCATGGCTTAATGAAGAACTCAAAAGCATAATCTACAGCAAAAAAAGCATTCAACTAAATCCCAATCCATCATATATACAAATATTCAATAGCTTTATCCAAAACCCTATTTCGACACTCTTATCTATTCTGCAGCAAACAGAACCCACAAAATCATTTTCATATGAATTTGTAGAGCAAGGCATGAAATACGATCGCATATACATCCTAAAGAAAGATGATAGAAATATTATCTCTACATTAGATGAAGCAAACATAATCATAAAATATGATTCTGTACTAGAAAAAGATGTTTGTGAAATAATCCGTACATATAATGAGACACACATGCCACTAGATCAATTCAGCAATGCACAGATAGCCTGCAATCAAGTAGAAAATACCTTTAACATAGTCGCGACCGGCGGCGAATTTACGAATATAGACACTTATGCAATATGGTCAGATCTAACTGGAAAACTAAGATTAAAATGAATAATAAAAAATCTCAAGTAACAATCTTCATTATTTTAGGCATAGTGATATTGGTTGTTACCTTAGGAATTATCTATTACTCTTCTTCATCAAAAGAAAAGAAAATAATAGATAGAACCGAAACAATAAATATGATTCCATCTGAATTGCAACCCCTAGTTAATTATATGGATACGTGCGTAGAAACAGTAGCAAAAAAAGGTATGTTTCTTCTTGGCAGCCAGGGCGGGCTGATTTACACAACCCAGGGCGGGAATATCCAGGATTATAGGGATGAATCATTGGGTACTTTATATCTTGAATACCCAGAATCAGATTCAAGAAAAGTACCATATTTAATAGGAAAGTCAGGAAGCAGCGGAAGCTGTATCTCTTCTCTCCCAAGATACCCTCTCGAATTCAATAAATATTATCCATATGGGAAGAGGGGGAACTTCTCAGATGAAGAATATCTGTCAAAGATAGATTATACACAAGTAGAAAATTGTTTTGGGAGAAAGACACTTTCATCATTAGATAGTTTTCTCTTTAGTCTAAAGCATTATATAGAATCTCATGTAAAGACAGACTGCACTTTCGAGGCATTTAAAAATTTTAATGTTATTTCATCTGATGCGACAGCAACTATAGAAAATACACCTTCTCAGACAAACATAAAAGTAAACTATCCTCTAGAAATAACCCATGTCAACACACAAGCCAGGAATAAGCAAGAAGAATTTAGGGCAGCTATTCCTCTTAGCCTCCAATCTCTCAGGGAATTTACAAAGACCATTATAGAACTGGATATTAATGATCCTAAATATAATATAAGGACAGAAACAACTGATAAGGCTTTCAATGTTTTTGTATTGTCTGACAATTATAATCATGATGATATTATCATCATATCATCTGATTCCTTTAAATTAGATGGTAAAAAATTTGAATTTGTTTTTGCAAGGAGAAATCGCCCGCCAGCACTTGAATATGTATATAACACTTCTTTTGGTGAAGTTGAATTAAAAGAGGGTGATTTGGTGCGATTTGCTGATGTAATAAATCAAGAGCTTGCAGCAGTTGATCCGGATGAAGATGAAGTCAAAATCTCAGTTAATGTAGGAAAAGGAACATCTAAGAGGGAACTTACAGAACAAACATCATATAAAATAACCTATAGTGATGCCGAAGAATGCGGGTTTTCAGAATGCAAGATCTCGATAAACATAACTGCTACAGATGGTGAATATACAGATTACCAAACAGAAACATATTATGAAAAATTTGAAATAAAAGATGAGTAATAGAAAAAATAAGCTAATAATTGTATCTATTTTAACGATTTTATTAGCAATAACACTTGCTTATATCTCAATAGCTGATTGCTGTTTAAATCCTCATGCAGACCAGACAAGATATTGCAATCCAACTTCTGGGGCAGTCTCCCAAGGTGATTGCTGTCCAAATTTAGATATACATCCTTCCTACTATTATTCAGATAGTTCGCCTTACCCACCATACAACGAAAGTGATTGCTCTTCAGACTATTTTTTGGAAGGAAGTTCTTGTGATGGTAATGAAAGCTGCGATCCTGTATGCTGCTGCGATGCAGAATATTCAACTCTTGAAAACCTAGACGAAAAAATAGAACGTGGTCTCTGCTTAGCTCTTTTAGGCACCCCCTGGGTGGGTGTGAATTGCCAAATCATGTGTAATATTACAGAACCAGAACCGCCAGAAGGAGATTGTGATTCCCCAAATTATAGGCCAATAATAAACTTGAATATAATTCCAAATAAGGGCGAAAAATCATTTACCTTAACATGGTCTTCTGATATTTGTGTTGCAGACAAATATACAATAACAAGGTGCCTTTCTCAAAACTGTGAAAATCTCCCTAGAATAGAACAATCAGCAACTGAATATATAGATGATGATGAAGATCTCCTTTGGGATATTGATTATATTTATAAGATAGATGCTATATATCCTATTGCTCAGCCAGCCAGTGCAACAGATTCTGGGAAATTAGGTAATTTAGAGTGCTGGTATAGGGAAGATAATGATAAGTTCTGTTTGCATGAAAACAAATATATAGAATATAAAGATCATATGTTAGCGAATAGGGAACATTACAATGTCTCACAGGAAGTTAACGATAAAACTTTCCTCGACTTTATCAAAAAAGAATACTCTTCAAAACTTAACAAAGCATACCTATGTAAAGATAATTTTCTCTCTTTGCCTTCTCCATCTTGTTCTGAAGGCGAGGTATGTGTAGAAGAGAATAATAAAATAGTATGCAGAGAACCCTCTGAATGCCGGCCAGAAGATTATGGTGCATCACCCTTTGGTTTATATGATTTTATGAAAGAAGACTGTTACACACTTAGTTATTGTTATTGGGATATTAGCAGAACATTAGTGGATAAATGTTACCGCTGCAGTAACTTCATGTCCTGCTATGACTATAAATCAGAAACAGCATGCACAGATGACAACTGCAAGCTGGAGGGCTGCGCCTGGAAGAGCATCATTCCTGAATTTGGTGTTGGTGTATGCGTAGCTGAGAATGAAAACAATTGCGATTGGTGCAACAAAGCAGGAACAGAAGGTATGGATTCATCTGCTTTTAATTCAGTCTTAGCTTCATGTACAGAAGAAAAAGCAGCCGCAATTTCAACAGAGGAATTTCCTTGTTACTATGTAGATGGTATGGCAAAAAGCTGTGATTCTATAAGCTGTCTTGATTTAACTGAATGTTCATCACAGACACCAAAACTGTATAATAATAATTCTCTTAAATCAACAAGTGAACAACCATGTAATCTGGGTTTTTGTCAAGATTTTAATGGTGTTTGCAGAAAAAACGCAGATGCAAATGAAATAGCAGATTGCGCGCAAGATGATTTAGAATGCGAATTAGATCATTTCCCGCCCGAAACCAATCTAATAAAAATCATCGACGATGCAATTACCCGAGGACTTAAAATAAGCATAAAGGATGAAACTGCAGAAGGAACAGTTTTCAACCCAACAGGCTATATGACATATCTCTGTATTGATAATTTTTCCTCAAATAATTGTGCAAACAAGCCAGGGATAGAATATTCTCTCCCTACAAACGATACGCAGCTTAACATCAACGGCCTTAAGTTAAGTGAATGGACAACAGACAACCACATTAAATTATTGTCAGAAGGAAAAAACACAATCTATTATTATTCACAAGACCCCTCAAAAAATCTAGGCATAGTAGAAACAATCCCTATAGAAGTCCACGAAAGAGACACAAGACCCGAGTTATATGAAGTAAAAGTAGAAAATGGTATAGAAATAGACGGCATGTTCTACACAAACAACAAAAACCCGTATGTAAAGCTATACTTTAGGGATGGTGGTGCAAAGCTTTTTTCCGCAGAACTCCTATATGAATCTCCTGGTATAGTTATAAACTCTTATGATATATTTCCAGACTCAGATTATGGCATAACAAACTATACTTTAACCCCCCCATCAGATATAGAATTAGAAGAAGGCAAATATAACCTTTCTATCGATGCAAAGAACGAGAATAATATTCCCTTAACAGAATCTCAGCAACAAATACTCATAAACATCGATTACAGCATCTCAGAAGCCAAGATAACCCCTCCATCAGATGAATGCAGGGACGATCCATTTACTAGCGATTGTATCTTGACAACCCAGACAATCAACCTTAAAATAGAATTTCCCAAGGCTGTCCAGCTTGAATCAGTTGACATATCAGGAGAAGAGTTTGTCGATCAATTTTCCGAAGGATTTAGCAAAACATTCACAAAGACATTGACACTATCAGACGGCATAAAGACAGTATCTGTCATGGGCGAGGATTATTATGGCAACGATGCTTCTGGTTATGCACAGTTTGTAATAAATTCTCATGAGCCTAACATAGACTCTGTGTATATAGAAAACCCCAGCTATGGCGTTTCTCCAGTCAATACATTTGATTTAGTTGTAAAATCAGAAAACGCTTTAGAATGCAGGTACTTAGTTGATACACCAGTAGCAGAAGACCGTGATTTTGATTTTATGAATGAATTTGATTCAACAAATTCAGATAGGCATACAAAATCATCAATGACATTAAATGATGAGAACAATCATAAATTATATGTATGGTGTAAAGATCCATATTTCTCAAATACTAAAGTCTATAGGTATATTTTCGACTTAAAGGTGGATAAGACTCCACCAGTAATAAGATCTCTTTATACTTTTCCCAAAAGCCCGGCAGCAGAATTACCAATAAATATGACCTTAACTGCAGTTACTGATGAGCCGGTGATGTGCAGGTATAGCACAATAGAAGAGCCATTCTCAGATATGCAGAACGATTTCCATAATTACTTTGAACCGGATTTCAGGACGAAAAAAGATGTATATATTTACATAGAACAGGAAGACATGTATACTTATTATGTTGCATGCCAGAATCAAGCAGAACTAATCTCTGCTGTAAAACCAATTAATTTTGTATTGGATACAACAATACCATTAAAGATAATTGATCATACAGAAAAGTATCAGGGCACAACATCTCCAACTCTTGCTATAGAGACCAATAAAAGAGCACTATGCAGATATAGCTTCTCAGATCCAGAAGCCATATCCGGGAAAACACTTGGTTCAGGAGATTCTTATTCTCATACAGCAACTTTACCAGTAAATTTTTCTTCTCATGATTATACTGTATATGTAAAATGTATCAAATCCGGAGAAACAGCTAAGATAACTGTTAACTTTATCATAGATTTAACCCCTCCTATAATGCAATATGTTAATGATACCAGCCTTATTTATGGCTACCCAGAATTCACTGCCTATCCGGATAAGATATATGTAGAATGGTATGCTATTGATAATGAAACAGGCTATAAAGACCTTTCTTATAATCTATCCTTAATTGAGGCTATATCCAGAGAACCTGTAATAAACTGGACATCGGGAGATGAGTTAGACCTGAGATATAATGATAATAAATTTGAAGATTGGATAGAAGAAGACCATGAAGGAAGAGATCTAAACCTATCAGATAAAACAAGATATATTATTGAGGTTATGGCAGGTAATGTTGTTGGACATTGGTCCGGCATATTAAGCAGCGACGGAGTTGAAACAGATTTCTCATTAGAAGTAGATAAAAATTGCAATAATGGCATAAAAGATGGCACAGAAACAGATGTTGACTGCGGGGGCTCTTGCGGTTCAACATGTAAAGAAGATGAAAATTGCGATAAAGACAGGGACTGTATAAGCGGCTATTGTAATCCAGATGGCTTATGCAAAGAACCATCTTGTGAGGATGGGGTAGAAAATGGAGATGAGACAGATGTAGACTGCGGCGGAGATGATTGTGATAAATGCCCTAAAGACAGCTCGTGCGAGGATGATTCTGATTGTGAGACCGGAAAATGTAAATTTAACACCTGTGTAGATCCGGATTCCTGTTCAGATAATGAAATAAGCCCGGGTGAAACAGATGTTGACTGCGGGGGCTCTTGTCCTGCAAGATGTGGGAAAGGCCAATATTGTGATATGGACTCAGATTGTGAATCCGGCCTGGAATGCAGATCCGGAGTGTGCAAATCACCAGAAGCAGACCCAAATGAAGATACAGACAATGATGGCATTCCAGATTCCTGGGAAGATAAATATGGCCTTGACCCAGAAGATGCTTCAGATGCAGATGAGGATTTTGATGATGATGGCCTGTCAAATTATAAAGAATACCAATATGGAACAGACCCAAACAACCCAGATACAGATGGAGATGGATACTCAGATAAAGAGGAAATAGATAAAGGCACAGATCCCACAGACCCAGATGATAAGCCTACAAGCTTCATTAAGATATTCTTATTGATTTTGCTTATATTAATTATCCTTGCAGCAATTGGCTATTTGATTTACACACAATATTATAAGGAAAAAGAAACAAAAAAATCTATCACATCTAAAAGAATTATTCAAAAGAAACCAATGCCTGGGTTTCCTCAACAAAGGGGGCCAATCTTACATGGAGCAGGGAAATTTAAACAACAAAAGTTGAAAAAGAGGGAATCCATATTAAGTAAATTTACTTCACCCGGAGGAAAGAAAGTACAGATAAAACCACAACAGCCGGAAAAGAAAACAGAAAAACCAGCAGTGGAAAAGGGCGGCTACTTAGACCTTTCTGAATTAAATACCAAGAAAACACAGCCAAAACTTAAGCAGCCGAAAGAAGAGGTCTTTAAGAAACTTTCATCCCTGATAAAAGAAGATACACTGCCTAAGAAAAAAGCAGGCACAGAAAGCCAGAAGAAAAGGGATGAATTAAGCCTCAAAAAGCTCTCTGAGGTCTCTAAACAAACATCACAAGACATAAAGCACGAGCTAAAACAGCATTCTAAGAAAATAGACACAAAGCTAAACAAAATAGAAAAGAAAGTTGCAGTAATCTCAAAACCTTCAATAGTATATGCCACAAAAACAGGGACAAAATATCACAAGCCAAAATGTATAGTGCTTAAGAATATCCCCAAATCCAGCCTGCGCAGGTTCAATGACAAAACAGAAGCAGAAAAAAAGAAACTCAAGCCATGCAGTGTCTGCCTGCCGAAGAAATAAGATGAATCATAGAGCACAAAATGTTGGCCAGATATTTACGTATATTGTCACCATAGTCATAATAGCAGTAATACTTCTTTTTGGGTATAATGCAATCCGGGATTTCAAGCAAAAAGCAGACCAAATATCTATGGTAGATTTTCAGAATAATCTAGAATCTTCAATAAAATCAATTGAATATGGCTCTTTAAGAAATAAAGTATTCACCCTATCGAATGATTATAAAGAAGTATGTTTTGTAAACAACCATAACACTGACGACTATGGCGATTATGATTTTGATGTTATCTTTAAAGATTATCCAATAATCAGGGATGTGGTGGAATCAGGTACAAGAAAGAACATTTTTTTGATAAAGGATAAAAAAGAAGTAGCTGAAAAATTCGAAATTGGCAAGATTAGTTTTTCAGGAGATTCAATACTAAAATGTTTTGATGTCATAAACTCTAAACTATCTATCGCAATAGAGGGAAAAGGCAATCATGTAATAATTTCTTAGAAAAATGGCTGATAAAAAAGGGGTTATAGAGATACAGTTTAATTGGATATTTATTCTTGTAGCAGGTTCTCTAATCCTTCTATTCTTTTTTGGCATAATAAGGTGGGCGTATACAAGCTCTGCTGAATCGTCCTCTACTACAATATCCAATTATATTGATTCTCTTCTAACCGGGACTGCTGTTACTGAGAAAACAGTAAATAAGGTAACTATTCCCTTTAAAAAACTAGAATTTACATGTACCGGCATCCGGGTTGATAATAGTCAAAATCAAAAAAACATAAGAAATAAGATTATCTTTGCGCCATCCAGGCTTGAAAAGAACCAGATGATAACCTGGTCTTTGAGTTGGGATGTCCCATTTAGGATAACAAATTTTCTCTTTGTTTCTTCTCCTTTGATAAGGTATATATTTATAGGAGATGAAGAAGATGAAATATTCAAATATCTGAAAAAATCATTTCCAGAAGAATTCAATGCAGAATTTAACCCAACAACTATAGAAGATTTGAATAATTTCAAAGTAAGGGTTATTTATGTTAATCTTCTTGTATTTGACAACTCTCCTGCTTATTTAAAAGAGTTTAAGAAGATGACCTCAGAAGATGTAACCTCTCTTAAGATTACTGGTTCCTCGTTTGAAGATGTTTTTTATTTAAGTTTCTTTAATAAATATCCGCACGATGCAACAACTGATAATCATAAATGGAACCCAACTAGTGGGGGGACATCACATGCTTTTTGTAAAGCTTCTTTGATTGCAGCAATCTTTTCAGAAAATGTGGATGATTATAATTGCAATATGGAAAAGGCATTCAAAAGAGCTGAAAATATCGCAAATATCTACAAACAAAGGTCATCAGAGTTAAATATTTATTATGATAATCCAATGGGGGTTGCATGTCAAATACCACATCAAACTGACAAATTCACCACAATGATAAGCGCAGTTTCTGCAATAGATTATGAACGGCTTGTAACTGCATATTTAAACATAAAATCTGACAATAACCTAGCGCAGCAAAATTCCTGCGCCCTGATATACTAAAATGCAGTATAAAAAATCACAAATACAGATGATGGAAACCATTGCAATACTTTTCATATTCTTCATATTAGTAGCTGTTGGCATGATCTTTTATTCAAAAATACATGTTTCTAAAATAGCTGAGAAAATTGAAGAATTTCAAGAACTTTCTAAGATACAGATAGCTCAGATAGCCTCTTCCTTACCCGAATTACAATGCTCCAGGTTTAATGATATAGAACCAAATTGTATAGAC
>JAGLMD010000118.1 GCA_023140175.1 Nanobdellota archaeon
TTTTTGCTTTTAGTAAAATCACTGTAAGGCAGATATTTCCTAAATATAGTAATAATTCATCAATCATATATGAAAGGAAGCCAACAAAAATAAACAATAAATTGGCGACATACTTTCCAATATCTTTATTTGATCCAATAGACCAGAACTATTATTTCGGGGTTATGGTTGTTGAGGTGTATACATGAGAAAAAAACTTGCACAGATGGAAATAATGGGCCTGGCAATAATTGTGATTCTATTAAGCCTTGCTTTATTATTTGTCATAAGATTTATTATATTAAGGCCTAGTCCTAGTATTTCTGAAGAATATACAGAAAGCATACTTTCAGCAAACTTTATCAGTGCATTAATAAAAACAAATGCACCAGATTGCTCGGATATTAAATTCTCAACATTATTTCAGGACTGCGCAAGCAATAATCGGGACGGCACAGGAGGCAACATAGAATGCGGGGAGGGTGAATACTCATGCATATACATAAGGGAAAAAATGCAGGGTATGTTGAGTTATACTTTTGATGAATGGAACATCAATTATTATTTTATTGCTTCAGTAGATGCAGAGAATATTGATAAGGCGCTTGCTACAAAAATATTTGAACCTATAGGGGACTGGGAGCCATGCGAAACAAGAAGAAAAGGCAAACCACAGCCCCTTCCATTAGACACACCAGGAGACAATGTACATTTATTACTCTATATTTGCGATTAAAAATTCAAAACCTTTAAATAATGCATATTTTAGGTTATATATAGAGAGGTATGACTATGAAAAAAGCACAAGGTATTTCGATTAACACAATCATAATAGCTGCAATAGCTCTGGTTGTTCTGGTTGTTCTTATTGCAGTTTTTACAGGCAGGATGAGTATATTTGGCTGGGAGCTTTCTAATATACAGAAAGGAAATTATTGCTCTGCAACCATGACACAAGGCATATCTTGTCCAGATGGATTTACTCAGATACCTCTTGTCAGGAAATGTACTGATAATACAGAGTCAGAATATATAGATAAATGTGCTAAAGATGGCCTTATATGTTGTGTAGAGGGATAAAAGAATGCAGAAAAAGGCTCAAGGAATATCAATTAATACCATAATTATAGCAGTGATTGCTTTAACTGTTTTGATAATACTTATAGCAGTATTCACCGGAAGGATAAGCTTATGGGGCCGAGGCATTGATGATATAGCTAAAGGAGAAGGCAATACCTGTCCAGGCGGCAATTGGAAAGCAATTTGCAATCCAGACGATGAACAAGCACTATATGGCATATTTTCGGATGCCAAAGACAACCCGGGAATGACATGTTGTGTGTCAAGACCAGAATAATGGCATCTATCTCTTTTACTAAATTCTTTTCTCTTATCTTTGTTATAATAGCAGTTGTAACTCTATCAATGTTTGCTACCAGGATGGACTCTTTCAGAAAAGACCTTTCAGAAGCAGCAGATACAATCTCTTGCTCAGAAGAAGATAATCGCACTGTAACATCAGAAGAAGACTGTTATTATAAGTATAAAGGCTCACCTGTTCTTAAGAAATTTGATAATGTGCCTACAAATAAGGTATGCTGTCAATTAAAATGACAATATTTATATACTAATATAGGTATTTGTATTCTGATTAGAATGAAGAATATCCGATTAGGAAAAAGGGGACAGGCAGATTCAGAAACAATTCCTTCTTTTGCATGGTTAATCATACTTGCTATTTTTATTCTACTCCTTATGGCAATAATTACTAGTTTTTCAAATAAATATTAGATATTAAAATGAAACACAAAAAAGCAATGGCAGCATCAATGCTATCAATGTTGATATTGTCTCTTGTATTTACTGGTATAGGTGTTACTCTAGTCAAAAAAATAGATGACGGCACATCTAAACACTATGACAAGCAACTATGCAAACAGTCAGTTATTATGAATTCAAATTGGAGAATACCTATTTCAAAAATAGAAAGGCATGATCTAGACTGCCCGACAAGATATGTCACATTCAATAAAAAAAATGTAGTTATAGAATCAAGAAATTTTAAAGATACACAAAAGATAAAATGCGGTAATTTAGGAAATAGAAAAGACCAAGAATGCTATCTTAAAGAAGCAAATAGAATTATCTCTAAATTGCTTTTTGATTGCTGGGACCAATTTGCTGCAGGAAGGATTGAAGTTTTAGATGCCTGGGATGAAAAGAGGCAGTGTGTATTATGTTCAAGATTTGAGTTTAGTGAAGAAGTGCAGGAAGCATTCAAAGATACAATAGGAGATTTAAAAGTACAACATAGTGAATTTGGGCAAAGCAGCAATAGTGATAATTTTCCTTTAGATAATTATATGCACGCCAACAAGCCTAAATTACATAAAATATCATATCATGACTACATTATGGACCCTGTAGATGTATTTAGGACCCCTTTCTATGATTATAACCTGGTGGAACCGTACGCTATAGTATTCAAGGCAATTAATGAAGAACAGGGGGGGGTTTTGTTGGAAGGTATATGGGAATCTATCAAGGGTACAGACTTTGTTCTGAATCCATTCTATGAAAAAAAGAAAGATTATCAAGAAGAAGAACCAGAATTCATAAACATAATGGATTTAATAAAATATGATGAGGTAGCCGGGCAATGCGATTCATTAGCATAAAAAAAGCAATTGCATGGAACTTTCTGGGCTGGTTTATCTTTGGATTAATCTGCCTTATTATCGCCCTTATTATAATGGGCAAATTTTCAGATGGCTCTTTTAGCCTTATAGATAAATTATTTGATACATGGTAATAATGAAAAAAGCATCCCTAGCACTCTCAACCTTAATAATGGCAATAATAGTATTAAGTGTATTAGGCATAGGAACAAAAGTTATATGGGATCTAACCAGCAAACCAATGAATAGGTTGTTTGGATTCTCAAATATATCTGCATTTGATGATGATATTGTAGAAAGATTCAATCTCACAAAGGAAATAAATAAAGACGCAGTTGACTCTGTTAATGGCCTTCTATATGCAATAAACAGTTTAGCTTATATAGATACATATGATCAGGAAAAACTGAAAGCTGAAAAATTCGATTATATGGACAAAGGAAAATATAAAGAATATGAAGAAAATTTTGATAAAGTTTCAGTAAAACCAACATATTATGATAGGGAGACTATTTTTGTTCCGGCAGAATCAACTCTTGAAAAGGGGATAAGGGAATTGGCTATCGGTACAATCAGCTGCTGGTTGCTTCATGGAGACAAAGACAACGAAAATACCCGCTGCTATTCAATAACTTTTGAAGAAGGATATAAACACCTATCAGAACTGGATGCCTTAGATGAAGAGTCATTCATGAATTGGATGATCGAACAGAAACAGGATATCTGTGTTCATTATTCAGGAAGATTTAAGGCAGTTCCAATAGAAACATGCGTTGATGTAATAGAAGAAATAACAGGAGATACATGGAATCCCTTTAATGTAAATAATATCGAATGGGATGAACTCCCAAAAAAGCACTTTTCCAGTAGAGAAGGAAAGGAAGTGAGCATTTGCGCAAATAACGACGGCCTAAATGAAATATTTTTCCACCAGGACAGCAAAGGAGATGTCTGTGAAGCTCCTACAAATGCCTTTGCTTTCGGCTATAAAGTCAAGGGGTTTTCCCTGCCGCAAAGAATAGAAAAGTCACCCAATCCTTTAGTTTATGCTATCGAAGACTGGCTTTATGCTTACGGAGATCCAGAATATGTCTTGTTTTATGAGAAATTTCCAGAAGGCGAAGCACAATACTGGGAAATGAGTGAATATCAGATAGCATGGAGGGCAATTCTTATTACAGAAGCAGCATTTTTAGGTATAGACTTATTGACTTGGGGTATGGGTTCAGGTTTTACTAATTATCTAAAGGAGCCACTCAAAAAACTAGGAACCAAAGTTACCAGATTTATTCCTTTTAAAAATATGATGAAAGGGACACTAAAAGCTTCAAGCACAAAAATAAAAAAAATAGTCGGCTGGTCAATAGAGAAGATAATAAGAAAGGGAGCACCTCGAGCAACACTAGAAGAAAGTGCAGAAAAAATAATTAGAGTATCTTTTAAAAAAGATCTTAAAAAAGGCGTATATAATTCTCTTGATGATGATACATTCGTTTTTCTAAAAAAAAAATGTTTAGAAGCCCTAAATTCTTTGGGTGAAGAAGCCTTTGATAAAAGCGGAAAATTAACAAAGAAAGGACTTACTAATCTAGACAGCTCTTTCAAAAAAGTTTTAGAAGGCACATCTATGGACTCTATTAAAGATAAGGTTATTCTAAATGGTCTAAAGTCTACTCTAGGAAAAGAATATGATGATGTCATCTATAGGGTTGGCAAAGAACTAGGAGAAAAAGCACAGGAAGCTAGCTTTAGATCTATTCCTAGGGCATTAATCAGGGCAGAGAAGGTAGCACATAGAGCAAAAAATATGCTCAGGATAATTTTTGTAGGGGATATGACTGATGAAGCAAGGGAGAGAACTCTTATAAACATGCTAAAAGAATCAGACAAAGCATTAAGTCATATGAAGCCAATAGAAAAAAGGGCATTTATGGCTAACCAACAAAAAGCCATTGATTTAATAATGAATAAGGAAACAGGAGAACTAATCCTTAAAGGAACAGGTGAAGAATTTAGCGACGCAGCGCAAAGAAAAGCCAGGGATAAAATATATAAAATTCTCAAAGGGGTTGATCTAGAAGAGATTATGCCTAAAACCTATAAATTGACAGGAAGTTTTTTCAAGCCAAAGCCAGAATCAGTTTTAGCAAGCCAAAGAGAAGCAGGAAAGATTATCGATAATTTAATTCTAAGAAAGAGGCATATAGTAGTAGCAACAGTAGCATATATGGCAGCAAGAGCAGAAAGTATGGCTGCCAAGAATTATCCAGTAGGAACAAATGTCATTGGCTTAAAAACACCTTATAAACATACAGTTCCTTTCGAAGAATTTGAAACAGGCGTTAGCTATAATGATATAAACCAATTTATTGGAAATAAACAAAACCAGGATACAGAATTAAAAGGTAGAATAGAAAACCACCAAAAGATAGCTCAAGAAAAGCTGGAAAAATATGGACAACCAGGATATCAGGGGCTTTTACCTGAAGTAGGGAGATATTATCTATCACTAACTAAAGATATGGGCATATTTGATCAAGACCCGCAAAGATTTCATCTGGTAAGTCCATGTGAAACAGATATTTTAATCGAAATTTCTACATGTGAATGCTGGGGCGAGCCCGAATTAGAAGCAGGAATTTATGAAACCGGGGGGCCTTATGAATTAATGGATATAGATGATGAAGGAAACAGCATCCCTATGGGCGAAATAATAAATAATCCCCATTTTGATGGTGATAATAAAATGCTTTATAGAATAGATAATCTTCATCGCCCCATAAAAGAATGTTTTCCAGATGGTTTTTTTGGTAGGGACACATTAATTCCCAACCCCTCTTATAGGCCTAAATGCATTAAAATAAATCCACTAATGGATAATTTCGATAATAATAACTATTGTTATCATGGAATATCTGATTCAGATGAAATCTTAGGTTACACAGCAACTGCAGCACATATAGGTATAGCAGTAGTTGGTGGAATTATATGCAATGCACCCTGCGCGATAGGTTTCGGTGCAGTAGCAGGAGTATTGGGGGCGATAGGCAGGGATTATATCAGAATAAAAAGCCAATGGCCAAATCACGATTAAAATGAAAAAAGCAATAATCACAATATTAATCCTGATTATACTACTAGCAGGATCTATAACCTATCTCTACACTAATGTTATAGAAAAACCAAAACAAACAAAAGAAAAACTATTCTTCTCAGAAAAAGCAGAAAACTGGATCTATGACAACCCATCCACTCTAGAAGAAGATATAAAAATCGATGTATTTATGGCAACAGAAGGTAAAACCAAATTAGAAAAATCACAACAAAATTACTTCATAGATGGAGATTTAACTTCTTTTTTCTATAGTGGTATGTATAAAGGTATGCCATTTAAATCAGAATATCTCCCAGAAAACTTCTACAATCTGACAAGGGGATTATCTTTAACCGAAAAAAGAAAAAAAGCCGATGAATTAACCCTGATGCAGATAACAAACGAATTCAACTCAGATGATGGCATAATAAATGGTTTCATCCTAGGAAAAAAAGAGAATAATAAGTTAGTTTTTTATATCTTTATTGATGAAGACTGGAAGTCTGAATTAGAATTCACAAATATAATATGGGGCGATAATTTTAGAAACATAGAAGCTCTAAACGAACGCCAATTTGATTTTTCAAAATCAGAGCAGGGAGTATATATAGATAAATTAGAAACAGATGTAGATTGGTACAAGAATGACGTAATTAGTGGCGGAATAGTAGTAGGAGAAATAAATAAAGGAATACTATCAGATTTAATCAGGGGAATAGAAAAAAACGTAACATATATGATGGTGAGATAAATGAAAAAAAAAGCAGTTGAATTATCTATGAATACATTAATCATAGCTATAATTTTACTTGTAGTATTGATAGTGATAATAGGAATTTTTTCAGGAACAATAAGCAAAATTGCGCAAAAGTTCAATGATCAAACAGATAAAGCAGGTGAACAAAGCGACAAAGCAATGGACAAATTGGATTTCTTCTCCTGCAAAGACGGCGATATAAAATGCAGATTAAATGATCTACATATTTGTAGAAATGAAGAATGGGAAGTATATGAAAAATGTGGAAATGGATGTAAAGACAATGCGTGCAAATAAAAAATCTCAGATGTTGAAGACATTTGTGCAGATAGTATTCTTTCTTATGCTTTTTGTAATTGCTCACAAAGCATACTCCAGTATAATGGGTTTCTGGATAAAAGACCTAGAGCAAGGTACAATAAAATCCATGGAAGGCTTAAGAATAGAGATTGATAATATGGTGGGAGATGAAGTATCAGTACCTATATATATAGATGCACGCCATAAAATCAACGGTTTCAAGAATTCATTAAATCCGCGGTTTTGCAAGGATGGTAAATCCTGTATCTGTATCTGTTCAAAGGATTCAAATTGTGAAAATAACGCAATAAAGAGGTGCATGACTATCAATAATGC
>JAGLMD010000119.1 GCA_023140175.1 Nanobdellota archaeon
AATTTAAATTGTCAGGCTACTAGTTCCGATACAAGCTTTCCTAACATTCCGCTACCCATATACCGAGAAAAGATAAACTTACATTCCTAAGCTTCAAGTTTATCTACTGCCTTCACCTTCCGAAATCAGGTTCGGCTTTTCTGTTTATGATTTCTTACGACACAGCAGTATTCACTTTATGTTACAGACTGCCAGTTTGCTCACATTAACATTGCTTACTGTTTTTCAAGTTATGAAGCACTTCATCCAATGCAATGCTTTACATACCGCTTCAACATACAACATTACTGTTGCAGTTGGGTATATGCTGCATGGCTATTAGTCTTACCATAACAGGACTTTCACCTGCAAGTTTGTACCAACTTTATCTAGTCACGCTTTCGGACGAAATTTTGCCCCACTACGTAGGGCAAAAGAAACTAACACCGATCAAATACAATTCGAAAAAGACTTTCTAAATATTAATAGAGCCCCAGAAAATTCACTTGTATATCGTATCATGATGATCAAAATCTTCAAATGAAACAAATTCTCTCGATTTATTATAAGAGAAAACTAAAACAAAATGTCTTAGATGGACTCTTTTAGAGTCTTTCATATTATATCTTAGATTTTTATAATGATCAATACTTCCAGAATTAATTACTTCCTCAATTTTCTTCATTACTTTTTCATAAGTTGACCTATCTCTTTTAAATAATTTAATGAGCTTTTTCTCAAGCTCAGGTTTTATTTCAAACTCACGCATTTTCAATATGTTTCCTTAACTCATTTATATTCTTAAATTTAATTCCTTTCTGTTTCTTAATTCTCTGAAGTTTTTCAACATATTCTGGCCTAAGATGAGGTTCTAATAATTCTTCTTCGAACTGATTAATGACAAAATTAATTGCATCTGATTTGTTTCTTAGACCATATTTTCCTTTAACAATAGTAAGAACCCTATCTTCATGATTTCCCACATTTACAATTGCCTGTACCATAGTATCACCTTATTATAATTTATTATAAAGTATAATAAAATATTATATAAATGTTTCGATTTTCTGGGACTCTTAATTCCTTAAATAGAAAGCGCTATAAGCTTAATACGAAAGTCTTTTTTTGAACTCGTTTTTTTCGCTAATGCTCAAAAAAGAACATAACACTGTTATATTCATTTATTTTTCTTCTCAAACTTAAACCTATTTTCAGCCTTCAGCATTATATCCCCAAAGCTGCCAATAGGGCAAAAATAATTGCAGAAAAACCTAGGAATAAAAAATGCTAAAACCAACACAACAAAAGAAAAGATAATAGTGGGCAGCACAAAATCAAAATTTCCTCTGAAAAAAAACCCACCCTCTATCTTACCAAGATTGAATATCAAAGCCATAACAACAAACACAGTAAAAGCCAGGAAAACATACCTGACTAACTTAACCCATTTAGGCAAACAAATCCTTTTTTTAGAAATCCTGCATTGATAATCCTGCAAAGTGCCAAAAGGGCACAGCTTAAAGCACCAAAATCTGCAATCAAGATTCTGTAAAAGAAAAGCAGGAACAATAAAAGGCCTTAATTCGCCCCAAGGACATTTCCTGGGACAAACCCTGCAAAAAACATAAGGAACCTTAAAATAACATCTTATCAAAGGAATTAGTGCAAAAGGCAAAAAAACAAAAAAAGCCGGATATTTAAGATATCCTAAAGCCTTCTTAAGAAATTTATTCTTTCTAAAGACTATAAAAATAAACATAGCTATAAGAAAAAAGTATACGATATGATAATATTGCAATGAATACCAATTATTTACCCAGAAAAATCGAAGATTTCTTCTTACCTGAGGCAGGAATATAAGATAGGATAAAATAATCAAAAATAATATTCCAACAGAGAACTCGATTATATCCCTTGCTTTCATCTCAAAAACAGTCATTTAAGCAGATATATAATTCTTTCTCTTAAAAAATATAATAAAGCCACTTAATAAATTCAATCCGGCAACAAAAAAGCAGACATTAATTATGCCAATTAAAGGAATAAGCAAGGCAGAAACCAGTAAAGCACCCAAAGCAGCTCCTATTAAATCAGCATTATAAAGCGCAGCAGCAGTTGAAGATATCTTCTTAAACTGAAGCTTAGAAGCAAGAGGAAATTCCATACCCACCAATATCGCAATAATTAAAGTGAGCAGGGAAAATATAATCTGAGTAAATAAAAAACCACCTTCGACCTTACTCAAAAATATCAGAACAAAAGGCAACAAAACAGAATAAACAACTATTAAGAACTCAACAAAAATAAAACTATTAACACTCTTCACCTTCAAACGCTTATTCATATAAAAAGAACCTATAGCCAATCCCAGCAGGAACATGGTTATTATAATGCCAATCATGTGATAAACATAACCATAGATAATCTGAAATCCAATTACCAAAACAACCTCTAAAGAAGAAGCCCCGAATCCAGTTGTGAATACAGCAAAACTCACAGGCTTTAACCTAAAAACAAAAAAAACCATTAAGATAGCTACGACAAATAAAAATAAGATATAATTCACCTTAAAATAACTGAGCCAATAGAGCAGATGGTGATAATAGGTTACAGGATTAAAATCCCTATTTACATCAGTATCCTTATCCATTGACCCCAATAAATAACTAATCCTCCCTGCAGTCAATGTTCCATTAAGATAATACTCATTGACATATTCAGTAGATATGTTTTTCTCTCTAACTTTTCCGGCTACATTATAGCTAAGCACAGAATCAGATGCAATAAAGAAGTTTCTTCCCCCTGGAAATACTATCACATTGGAAAAAACATCTTTCAGAGTATTATAAAGCACTGAATTTAACTGCCTTGCTTCCTCATTTATATAATTAGATGTAGATATCAGGCTCAAAGAGATAACTCCCTTTTCATCAAGAATTTTCCGAAGCCCATAAAAAAATTCTATTGTATAAAACCGATTAATTTGAATAGTGCCGGGATCAGGCAGATCAATCAGAACAACATCATACTTCTTTTCTGCCTTCTTGACAAAAAGCCTGGCATCCATATTGATTATATTTACCCTATCATCACTAACCTCTCCGATATATCTATCACTAATCTCAACTATCAAAGGATCCAGCTCAACATAATCTACCTCCTCAACATCATACTTCAAAATCTCATTGATAGTGCCTGCTGCCCCACCGGAAATTAAAAGTACATTCCGGGGATTCTCATGCTGAACCATAGCATAATGCACAAGTTCCTCATTCTCTATAACATTATCAGTTGAAAAAAGCATCACCCCATTCTCAAAGAAATTCAATTGACCCGCACTTCTAGTCACAACCAGATTGCCATAAAGAGAATCTTTCTGAAACACTAACTCCTGCCCTTTATATTGTATTTGTGTAGAAATCTCATTAAAATCAATTATCAAAAAAATAAATGAAAAGGCAATCAAAAAAATCAGAATATTTCGAAATACTTTACTTTTAATGAAGATTGATAAAAGCAAAGAAGCTAATAAATTAATAAACATAATAAAGAATATCATCTGAAAATGATTCAGGAAATAGATAAGAACAAAACTAAATAGAAACCCGCCAAGAATATCTCCAATATTATCTATGAAATATACCCTGCCTATAGATGCAGCATCCTGCTTCAAAGAAAAAACAGTACAAAAAAGAGTCAATAAAAACCCGGATATAATACAATAAGGTAATAACAAAACAAAGGAACTTATAAAAATCTCAACTATTCCGACCAGACTACCTACCGAAAACACAACATTTCTAAGCGTTCTCAGCAAATAAACACTAAAAAAAGGAAGAAATGCAACAAACATCTGGCATATAATAACAAATCTTACCTTATTCTTCACCATATCTGAAAATTTTCCAATATAAGCTCCGATTCCTGTCAACAACAACCAATTTGCCAATATAACACCAAAAACAAGCTCATTCCCATAGAAAACAGACAAGAATTCCCTTATCAGAATAATCTGCGTTATGATTGAAGATATTCCTAATGCAGTTATTGAGTAAAACAACAGCCTTTCTCTTTTTCCCGGCATAACCTTAATACCAACATACAAGATATAAATAGTTTTTCCAAAAAACATCAAACTGATTTCAAAGAGGCAATAATAGTAGTGCAGATTCGGCAGGGCTTTCCTTATTCAGGGTGCCGAATAGGGCTTTAGCCTGTTCGCCATTATTGCTGCTGAACCTAAATGCACCCCCCCAAACACCTTTAAAAACAAGGTTGTGTTGCGTAAGCGGGATATAGATTTAGTGTTGCGTTAGCGAACTTTCTTGTCAAAGTATTGCTTCTTTGAAGCTGAGGCTTTCAGCATAGTGCCGCCTATTGAGATGAAGCTTAGGTCAACTATCCGGTTCTTGACCGCTAATTCAACAGTTTTTTTGAAAGCATTTTTTACAAACTCCGGATTATCTTTTCGAAAGCGGTTTATTGTTC
>JAGLMD010000012.1 GCA_023140175.1 Nanobdellota archaeon
CTTTAAAAACACCAAAATCTGATTTCGTAACAATAGAGCTGACATCTTTGAGCTCTAACTCAAATCTTATATCTGGCTTGTCTATGCCATATCTATCCATCACTTCCTTATATGTAAGGATAGGGAATTTCTCTTTTAACTCAATATCAAGCACTTTCTTGAATATATATCTATACAACTCCTCCACAAACCCCATTATATCGTTTTCATCTACAAAACTCATCTCAAGGTCTAATTGAGTATGCTCTGGCTGCCTGTCAGCCCTAAGATCTTCGTCCCTTAAGCACCTGGCAATCTGATAATACTTATCTACACCAGAAATCATCAATATCTGCTTATACAATTGTGGACTTTGCGGTAAAGCATAAAACTTCCCCGGATGCACTCTTGACGGCACAACATAATCGCGTGCTCCTTCAGGTGTAGCTCTTACAAGAATGGGTGTTTCAACCTCCAGAAAATCATGCTTATTAAAATATTCCCTGGCAGCCATAGCAGCATTATGCCTAACTCTAAGGTTTCTCTGCATTTCTGGTCGCCTTAAATCCAAAAACCTATATTTCATCCTTACATCATCATTAGCAACCTTCTTATCATCTATTTCAATGGGTGGTGTCTCAGCTTTTGTAATTATCTCCATCTCATTTATGAAAATCTCAATCTCACCTGTCTTCAATTTAGGATTGGCCATCCCCTCTGCTCTTTTCCTGGCTGTTCCTTTAATAGCAATAACATCTTCTCTCCTCAAGCCTTCAGCCTTATGATGCGTTTCTTTATTAAATTCAGGATTAAAGACTATCTGAGTTAGGCCCTCTCTGTCTCTTAGATCGATGAATATAACTCCCCCATGGTCTCTTCTTGTAGCTACCCAGCCCATAAGCACAACCTCTTTATTAACAGCCTTAGCAGTTAATTCTCCACAATTATTCGTTCTTTTCATATTTTTATAGAAAGTTCCAAGAATATTTATAAAGTTTGTGTCAGCCTAATTAAGAGAATTCTCATATCTTATCCTTCATCTTCAATTGGAATATCAAGTCATCTAATTTCTTAAGGTCATACTTAATTCCATCATATTTCCTTCTTAATTCACCATTCTTAAAATCAAACTTTGACAATTCAATATATAGTTCTTCCAATGCTATTCTTATCTTGACAGCCATCCCATAGTTTTCATTTATGCTTGAATTGATGGCTTTCCTTACCAGCTCCCCGCCTAAATCACATAATCCCATTAGATAATACTCATAATCTACAAACTCCTCACTATATGAAATAATTTTTCCATTTTTTACAAACTCAAGAAGGCTCAACGCTTCAACATATTCCTGCACAGCAACCTTGAATATTCCCTCAAACTTCAGCTTTGGTGATTTCTTGATTGTCTCTTTTAATCTGTTCAGATCTTCCTTCATACCTTCTACTAAACTCTCTGCTTTACTGATTTCATCCCTGTGTGCAGCGCCTATTGCAGTCTTTGAAGCGATTATGACTTTTCTGCTTTCTCTTATGACCTGTTCTCTTACTTTGTCCAGTTTTCCCATCTCTTTCCTTATTCCTTCAAGTTTTACTTTTACCATATCCTACTAATAATCAGAAGCCGTATATAAAAACTTCTATTTTATTTTATATCCAAATCCCTACTAAAAAAGAAGATCAACGTTTCCTCTTAATAATTCACTATACACTTTATCTCCATGCCTCTGCTCTGCCATCTTAAACAACACATATCCTTTATCATATTTATTAGACTCCTGATTTTTGGATTTAATATAATTTGGGACCATCTTATGGAGTTTAATAGCATCTTCTAACCTGCATTCTCTTAATATGTCCAGTAAGTTCTCAAATATTTTATCAGAAGGGAACAGTGTTTTTATTATATATTCTCCTCCTCCTGTAGAATGCCCCTCAAGTAATATATCTGAATTTGTTAATTCTTCTTTCATATAGTGGTATTGCAAATAGTGGATATATTCATGCACTACATCGGTGTAGATATATTTTATTCTACGATTCCCCAAGATAAGGATTTGTTTATCTTTATGTATATATTTCCCCACAGTCTTCGAATTTCTAGAGGATAGCTTATGCATCCAATAATTAAGGGAATTACCCATCAATGCAGCTGAAGGTACAATTGATAATATGATCGCGTTATCCAATGGAGTGTCAGGTGGACCATCTAATAAACCAAGCTTTTGTCTCAATAAGCAAGATGCGGCAAAACTGACATACAAGCCAAAGACACTCCAAATCAAATCTCCTGCTTTGTCATTATTATATTTATATGAAAATAACTCATCTATCTTTGGCTCTGGTAAACTGGTATCATCTGCTAATCCCAGGGTTTTTTTAATTTTCGGGGCAAGACTTTCTAGTACCTTTTCTAATTCACTAGCTTCATCAACTATAATGCCTAGATTCTTCCCATCTGGCAAGTGCTCATCCTTAACTTCTTTCCAGTTTCGCTTTACTCTATTGAGTTCATCAACTACAAATGTTCTTGTTTTATCACTATAAAACAATTTGTCTAATTCTTCATCTAATGATTTCGCCAATTTGGTCCCATTAATTATTAAGTAGTAACATTCTTCTTCAGAATCCATATTTATTTTTAAGGCTTTTCATATGGGGTGTTCTCATTTCTCATGACCTATACTTATTACTAAAAAAATGATATATAATTACTGAACCAGTTTTTCCCTGGGCTTTTGCGTTTTATATATGAAATAGTGTTCTGCTTTTATGAATAAAACTGCAAAAGTCTAGTTTCCGTAAGCTTTATATATCAATAATCTCAGTAGATAGTTTATGGCAGATGCAAGTACATTCCGTGGTGTTATAGATTTTTTTGATATAATCGGCCTTTATGATGTAGTCCTGCCCTTTATTCTTGTATTTACTATAGTTTTTGCTATTTTAGAGAAAACAAAGGTTCTTGGTACAGAAGAGATCTCTGGTAAAGCATATACAAGAAAAAATCTTAATGCTATGGTTGCTTTTGTTATGTCCTTCCTTGTTATAGCATCCTCAAAGTTAGTTGAGATAATTACAACAGTTTCATCGCAGATAGTTATACTTTTGATGTTATCAGTATTGTTCCTTTTGCTTGTAGGTTCATTCTACAAGGATGCAGAAGGCGGTTATCTGAAAGGCGGATGGCAGACTTTTTTCATGTTTGTGATGTTTATAGGTATTGCACTAATTTTCCTGGGTGCAATAAAGAACGATGAAGGTGATTCATGGCTCGAGATAACCTGGGATTATCTAAGTAATGAAGGCCAGGGCGGCGATGCGATAGGCTCAATAATCCTGCTGGTTGTCCTTGTATTATTTATGGTATATATTGTACAATCGCCAAAACCAACAGAATCAAAAAAAGAATAGTCTAAGAGGTGTAAAATATGGCTAATAAATTGTATCTTTCGGAATTTTTTCAATCATTGGATCATTGGGGCATTACAGATGTAATGCTGCCATTCCTTCTTGTTTTTACTATTATTTTTGCGGTTCTTGAGAAAACAAAGATCCTTGGTATGGAAAAGAAGAACTTTAATGTAGTAATCGCTCTTGTTTTGGGTTTATCGGTGGTGATTCCACACGTAACTGATACATATCCCTTATCTTACGACCCGGTTGAATTAATTAATGAGGTTCTCCCATCAGTATCTATATTGGTTGTTGCAATAATAATGCTATTGATAGTAATCGGTGTCTTTGCTCATGATAAGGTCTTTCTTGGCTTATCAATGCCTGGTTGGGTGGGCTTTTTCTCAGTAACAGCAATATTATTGATTTTTGGTTCAGCAGCCGGCTGGTGGGATAATGGTTTCAGCTCTACTTTAGAAAACTTCTTTGGAGAAGATGCGGTAGCGATAGTCATAATGATCCTTGTTTTCGGGATAATAATAGCATTTATTACAGGTGAAGATAAGGGGGAAAAAGTAAGTGCACTCCAAAAAATGGGCATTAATCTCGGAGAGCTATTTGGAAAGAGATAAAAATGGCCACTTTTTTAGATGTTACAGGACTTGAAGCATTCTCCAAGATATTTGTATTTCTTCTTGTGTTATTAGTGGTCTATATTATGTTCATAAATATAAAATCATTCGGGGACCAAAAATGGATAGCATTGATTATTGCCGTGGTTGTTGGAATCTTTGTTATTCTATCTGACCTTGCAACAGGCATTATAAGAAACATTGCACCCTGGTTTGCAGTCCTATTTGTTTTTGTGATATTCATTACAATGGCATCAAAGATATTCGGAGCCACAACATCAGATATTACAGAATACAAATGGCTATTATTTGTAATTATTATATTGGTTTTTATATTTGGTTCATTAGCATATGTGCGGCAGCAGACTAACGTTCCTTGCGATGTCGATGAAGACGGTAATGAGATAGGCGAATGCGACTATTCCTCGACATCTCATTTTATATTCCATCCAAAAGTATTGGGAATAATATTTACCCTGTTGGTAGCTGTTTTTACTGTTGCATTATTGGCAGGAAAGTCAAGCTGACTTCTAAGAATTTATATTATCTAGCTATGACTAGAATTCCCCTAATACTTATTTAACTTTAGAACTCACACCCTTGGTAATCCTTTCCAGTTTATTTACATTCTCTGTAAATGTGGGCAGAATATTCTGGAATACCTTTTCCATTGCTTTTATTTCAGATCCAACATTTGTAAGATTTTGATCATACTCAGTTATCTTCCCCAAAATGCCTTTATGCAAAGATTCAAATCTCTCTTTCAGATGTATTATCTCCTGCTCTATTTTCTTTATCTCTGTATCTGTTCTCTCTTTCCATTCTACAATCTTATTTATATCTTTCATAAGTTCATTCCATTTCTCATCAATAATTGCCTCTGCAACCTCTTCAACCTTTTCTCTTATATTATCTTGCGGAGCAAGAGGCTGCTGAGATTCTGGCGAAGAAAAATTCATATCATTTCTGCCTTGATCAGCATACTGCTGGCCGTAAGGGTCTTGTCCACCCTGCATCTGGTCTATTCCCTGCTGATTCATATCTGGCGGTTGCCCCATATCTGGCTGTCCCTGGTCATAATAGCTATCTTGTTGCTGTCCAGGCTGTTGCATCTGATTCATATCTGGCTGCATAGAATTCGCATCCTGTTGCATTCCTGGAACAGGAGGAACATCGCCAAAAGGATCATCATTACTCTTTTTCTTCCCAAATAGTGCCATCTATACACCCCTTTTTGTATTATTCAGTATGCTGCATATATAAAAGTTTTCCTTTAACCTTCCTTCCTCATTCTGTCTATAACCTCTCTTACAATATCTTCAACCTCATTCCTGGAAACAAACTTAATAGGGTTCCATAAATCAATATATTTTTTCAATATATCCAATTGTTCCTTTTTTGCAAATGACTCTAGCTCCTTCAAAAGCGACAGCATCTTATCTTTAATCTCATTTATTTCCTTTTTTACCTCAGTTAGCTCAAGATTTATTGTCTTTATGTCAGTAAAGAAATTTTTGTTCTTGGTTAGCATATTCTGTTCTGTTACCTGAAATTTACCCCTGAGGTTGGTGTATCTTTCTTCCAGCATCTTTACCCTTCTATTAAGGCTGCCGATATCTTCCTTAATATTTAGATTATCAACTGGTACAGGCGCTTTTTTTGCTCCAAATGGGCTGCCAAAATTACCTTGGCTTTGCATGCCTTGTTGGGGCTTTTTACCACCCAGCACTATTTTTACCATATTATCTTATTTTCTTAGATGATTATTAAATAATTATGTAAGTATTATAGAGTGGTTATCTTATTTTCAATAATAAAGCCAGCATTACCCTATTCCATAAAATTTATCAAAACATTTAAATACTAAATATATTGTAAAATATATAAAATATCAAATAATAAATAAAATATATATTACAATATAATGAAAACATATTCATTATTCCGTAAAAGAAGAAGATAATACCCCCAACGATCTTATTCTACTTTCTTTTACGGAATTTTTATTTTTTGGTAAAATTCAAAAGATTAAATGAAAAAAACCATTTCAGCGACAATTGAGGAGGAGCTTATCAATTGGATTAGTGAGCAATGTATTAATAAGCTAAAATATAGAAATAAATCTCATCTTATCGAAATAGCCTTAGAAAAACTAAGAGGTGGCAGGTAATTGGCAGAATCTGAAAAGAAAGGCCCCTTTTCTTATGATGTAATAAGGGAAGGTGAAGATACAATCCTAAGTATAGACTGTGAAGAATACTCTAGAATTCCTTCTCTTGAGGATGATCCCCTGACAATGTCAAAAACAATGGGCATATTATCTTCAGAGCCAAATGTAACTAAACTTATATTTCGGCAGAAAAGAGACTATGAATATGATTATAACCAGCTTTCTATCTTAAAAGAAATTTCTAATCTGCAGTCCCATCTGGTAAAAAATAAAGACTTGATAGGCTATAAAGCATTAACATTCACTCAATGCATGAGATGCATTCCCGGCTGGTATTCGGGGCTAAAAAATATCATATCCTCTACAATAAAATCTGATCCGATCCAGGCATATGTTGAACTAAAAAGGATTGCAAGGAACGAGTCAATTAAACTGGAAAAACTTGTTGACCATGGTTGCGTTAAGTGTGAGCAAAACTATATCTCTATATTAAACAAGCTCATTTCAATGTTTGATAAAACAAGGTTAATCTCCCTGGTCAAATCATATGTTGCTGGCCACAAACCAGGCGAAAGGGGGATTTATCAGCGAATCTTTAGTCCAACTATAAAACCAGATTTTATGTATACAAAGCTAATGGCAGCCTATCCTTCTGAAGGAGAGGAACTGGATAACTATACCTTAGGTAATGGGACAGAGGTTACAATATTCGAGCTCCCGGATACAGTACAATACTTATATCATATGACTCCCCCGGAATTCAAGCTGGATGAAGACCAGTATGAAATACTTGATACAGCAAGAAAGATCATGGCAGAACATAAGCCAAAAAAATCTGATTTCGTTGATCCCGAGAGGATGAGGCAGGTCTTCTATAATGTAGGCAAGGACTTAATTGAAGAGTTGGTCGGCTATAAGGGGCTAAAACTAAAAGAAAAGCAGATTGAATCACTTACAGGCATTCTTGTCAGATATACAATTGGCTTCGGATTAATTGAAGTATTGCTCTCAGATAAAAAGATCCAGGATATAAC
>JAGLMD010000120.1 GCA_023140175.1 Nanobdellota archaeon
TTTTTCTCCGGATAGGTTGGCTATGCTGATCTTTCCATCAGGCTCGCCTGCAAAGATAACTGTTGGGCAATATGAGGCTGATTCAGTAACAAGGCTGCAGACACCTCATGTAAAGGTCAATAGTGTTGTAACACAGTATGTTGACACTTCATTCAGCACTAAATATCCTATCTATAGATTTAGTCCTGGCGGCCTGGAATTTAGTTCTCCTGCTTTACTGACAATTTTTTTGAATAAGGATCAAAGAGGCTTGCCAGGGGATTACAGCTTACTGCATAATGGAGAAGACGGCTGGATTCCTTATCCGCATACAGTAGATAAAGGGACAGGCACAATTACAACTGTTATTTATGGTTTTAAATGAAAAAACTAAAATATATTGCGATGTTTATGGCTGTGTTAATTGTATTTCTGCCTGTGTGTTTTTCCAGCAGTATTTGCGGAGGGAGTACAGAGGGAGGAGAAGAGTTTGCAGCCATGGCTTGTGAGGGCCAGCTTGAAGAATCGCATAGCGCTGTTGCAGAGGAAGAGAGGAGTTTTTGGCAGGTGGTGATGCCTATTGTGTTGATGATTTTTGCCATTATTATTGCAATAGGTACATTTGGTAGCGGAAGTTTTTTTGCCTGTTTACTAGAAGATTTGTTTCAATCTACTTTTATATATCCTCTTTTTACAGCAATTTTATCATCTAATTTGGTTTCTCTGACAGTAATAGCTGTATCAGTTTACATGGCTTATCAAGGCTTCACATCTTTAGATGCAGAAAAAACAATCGTATTTACAGCAAAATGCGATGATAAGATTAACATTGCCTTAGAAGAAGATGGCGGGGATTGTAAATGCACTATTATGGATATTGATAAGCAAAAGCCTTCAGATAAAGGCAATGGCGCTAAATATAAAGTTAAAGCTGGCCAAACATATACAATTACAGCAGTATTAGAAGACTTTAGCTGGCCGGCAACATCAGCTGAATGTACATGCACTGTTAAAGGTTTAATCACAACTAACAATGCTTATATGCCCAGACAGCAGTATGCAGCTGATGGAGCACTTGAGATTGCGCCGCCTTTTGAGATAAATGGCTCTGCTGTTTTAGTATGCTGTCTTACTGAGGATGGTTATTGCCTAGACAATTACATGGAGGGTTTGTGTAAAGGAACTGTTTATTGTGAGCCGTGCTTTCAGGTCCTGGAATGTAATATGCAGGGAGAAGGACAAGGGAATATGCAGTTTTCATCTGTATTTGGAAAAGAAGGCGATAAGATCATAATATCTTATTATCTGCCAGATGCCAGTCATAATACTGATGTTAAAGCACATATAAAATCAATGGGAATGAGTGTAGTTACATTAGAATTATTTGATGATGGAGCGCATAGTGATGGAAGTAGAGAAGATAAGACTTATGCAAATATATGGAACACTGCAGGGGTGTTGGGAACTGGAAGCTCAAATGAATTTACATTTGATATTGAGATCAGCTATGGTGGAACTATCGTAGAGCAGAGCAATGCCGGTTCAATTGTCGTTATAGGCAACAGGGATTGCGTGCCTGTTGGCTTATGGAAAAGCGGAAGCAAACTAGACATAGAATTTATCAGGGCTAATTATGATGATCTTAGCAAATATTCAACAGATGTTGATGCAGCAGTAACCAGAATAATTCTCAGGAGGCCATTTACTGATTATTTAGTCGATGAGGGAATAAATTTCTATAGGATAGATAGTGCTTTTACTTCTCAATCAAATTCAAACATTAAATCGTATGCAGATGGCCAATGTAATTATCATACTGCCCTGAATAATCTTAAGATAATCCTTGATGAGGAAGCAAACTTATGTGAGCAGGAGGGAAATGTTGTAAGGATCAATCCATTGTTTACAATAAATGAGATCAATGGTGCAATTGACGGTGTGTTGTCGGATTTCTGCAAGTATGTGAATAATTTAGTCACTTTGAATCCGCCTGTTCCGGAGATATTAACTCCAGATACGACAATCTCGCTTGGGAACAATATAACAATGGAATTTAGGATTAGTGATGAAGAGTATCCTGTTGGCTATAGTATTCTTTTAAATAATCTGGAGATATATGAATCAAGTGTCATGAATGATTCTGTTCATAGCTATATCTTTGATATGTCAAACAAGCATCGTGCTATTTATACTGCTTTAATAAAGGCGAGTGATAATCAGGAAAAGGTTGCTTATTCTGATGCATTACAGATATCGGTAGAGTGATCGTTTAAACTGGCGCATACTGCACAATAGAGTGCCCTGTTTTGTTGAATAGGATTTACAATGGCTTCGGAATACCGAAAATCGAAGAATCTGACTAATTGCACTATTTTGTAACTGTTCAAATCACAAAAATGTAATTAAACAAAACTATCTTAAACAGTAATGATGTAGGTGTAGTAATCTAATTCTTTATTGACGATAAAGAAATAGCCCAGTAATTCAACTGCATTAAACATCACAATAATGTAGAAACCAAAAAATATATAAAACAGTAATGATGTAGGGTTAAATATGTATAGGAATATTAGAAGAATCAATGGAAAAGACTATATCTATATAGAACACAGTTTCAGGATCGGAACGAAAATAAAGAAGAAGTCTTTATATTTTCCAAAGGGGAGTGGCTTTGATTTAAGTAGTTTCAAAAAGCTGAATGAAAAGGTTATTATATCAATAGCTTATGAGCGAGCTAGCCATATTAGAAAAACAATGAGATTATCAAAATTTTTTTCATATGGAAATCAGTTAGAAAAGATTGAAGAGGGAAGAGCGATCTTTCAAATATTTAGAAAGTTTATAGAGAAAAAAGAAATACGGGAAATCATGGATGAATATCTTAGGAAATTTTTAGTCAATAGTATGGTTATGGAAGGGGCAACTATAACTTATCATGATGCTACTGCAATAGATGAAAAAAGAAACTTCAAAGAAAGAATACCAAAAAGCCATATCCCCCTCAGCGCGACGAATGAGGAGATCGCCCTTTATATCCAGTTAAAAGATGCTTTTAACAAGTTAGATAAGGTTCATCTTAGATATGCAGCTGATATAAAAAAGCTCCATAAAATAATCTATAATGAGATATATCCTTTTGCAGGAGAGTTTAGGAAAACCCATGTAACATTTGGCAGAGCAACAGAAAAAGCCGAAACACATCATTGGAAAGATGTCCAAAAGGAAATTATAAAGGCGTTAAATAGTTTCTACAAAAGTAAAGGAAAATTATATGAGTTTGAAAGAATAGTTTCCTTCCACGTAGATTATCAAAGAGTGCATCCTTTTCAAGATGGAAATAGTAGGCTGGGCAGGCTTATAATGGCATACCACTTTCTCCAGTCTAGTTATCCTCCTTTATTATTTGAATCTAGAAAGTCAATATCATATAGGTCTTCTTTAGCAAAAACAGTAAATTCACCAGGAAAGACCACTCCAATTCTGAAATATTTCTATGAAAATTATAAGCACAGCATGTATAAATTCTGGATTCCATTGATTGAAAAAAGAGTTTCCCAGAAGATTAGTGAGATTATATCTTAGTTAATATGTCTATTTCTTATAACAATCCGCATTTAATAGTACCAAAAACTTCTCACATGAACTCGGAAAAAAGTACACCATCAGGGATATAACTATTGCTATCGGGAATTAAAACAAAGAATATACTTACCCACAGTCAAGTATATCCTAATAATCTAATTTAAGGCTTATCTTGTTCTAACTATTTTTTGTGAAGAATTGGGTCTTTATTAGGTCATATACTGCTACTATAGTAAAAATAGTCTGGAGAATTATAAAGATTAAATTACCTATGGAAATGCTGTATATCCCCAGGCATATCCCTCCAAGGATATCGTATATGTCCCGAACCTTTCTTCTCTTGGATATGATGCCAAGGGAAATTAATATGATCCCTACAGCACCTATATATTTGAAAATATTATCCATAAATTCCATAATTGCATTATATCCTTTAAATATTTAGCGGAGAAAAATAAAAAACCACAGAGAAGAATGTACTAACTCATTAAGCGATTAGTTTATCTTGAAATCAATCTTATCATTAGCCAGAACAATGAGGCTTGTTGTTAGGCCGTCTGTATATTTCTTTATTTCTTTGGTGATATCGGATGAGATACCTTTCTTTTTATGCGGCATGCCCATTATAACCAAATCAGCATAATGCGAGTTTTCTTTTATTATCTGGGGAATCTTCTTTGTCTTTTTCTGGACCATGACCTTTAATGTGATGTTATCTATCCTGGAGTTCTCTATCAATCTTGTCAGCCTGCTTTTTTCTGCATCCAGCTCTTTTTCAGAACTCACTACCCTAAAAAGCCTTATTGAAGCATCCTTTTCTTTCCATGTTTCAGAATGAGTGATTAAGTATGCGATAAGTATCATCAAATTTCCGTTATCAGGGTCATCATACCAAATATCGACGAATTTAAAATCAGAAAACCCGGCATTATTTCTTAGTATGATAACATTTTTCTTGAGCTTAGCTGTTAACTTTATTAATTTATTAAGCTTGAATTCTTTGTCAAAGTCAATCAGGGCTGTATTTACTGGCAGGTTTCCTATTGTTTCTGACTGAAGAATTGCTTCGATTATGCCCTTGATATCTTCTGTCTCGATTACCCTCGGGAACAGATCCAGGCCGTTTTCCTTGATGTAGCTTTTCATGTCTTCCTCTGTTTTTTGCCTGTTTTTTGTGCCTTTCTCGATATTGCCTGTTATGAGGAAGTAGAATTTCATAATTCCACGGTTAGAGCCAATCCAATCAAGGAGAGAGAACATGGCATTTCTGTTGATTTCGTTTGCTCCGAAAGCAACTATTGTAGGCCGCCAATTCTTCTTGCTTTTCTCTGTTTTTTCAATCTTGTTCATAACTCCTCTGAGAAGCTGGAATAAAACGCCGTCCCATACTGATTCAAGCTTGATAGATGTTTTTGTCTTATACAGGATGAAAAAGACAAACGCCTGGAATATTATGCTAATAAACATAACTACTGGGTTAAAGAGATACATAATTAAGTATGATATTACCATTCCATAGAATGATATCAATAATGGGGAGTTGAATGACGGCCTATAACTCGGATTGCCTGATATTTTTTCAAAGAAAGCAGCAGCATTTATCCAGCCATAAACATTGAGGAAAAAGATTGTGACAACCTGCGAAACAAAGCTAAGGTTTCCGTATAATATGAATGCTGCAGAGATCATCAAAGTAAATATCAGGGCAACCCTTGGGTCTGGGCTGTTGCCTATAGATCTAGAAAGAAACTTCAGCTTTTGAGGAAATATGTTATCATCGGACATGGCTCTTAAAGTCCTGGGAGCAGACATAAAATAGCTTAGGGCAGATGATGCTGTTGCGAGAAGTATCCCAAGAATTACAAATACTGGCAGGAAGGATACGTTCAGGATAACAAATTCATTTGCTGCCAGATTCTGAAATGTGGCGGCATTTGCCAGTTTTATCGCCAGGAGCAAGTAGATGATAAGTGTGACAGATATGGCAGCAAATGTGCCTTTTACCAGGCTTTTTTTCGGGTTTTTCAGGTCTCCAGACATCCCTACCCCTGCATCTATTCCAGTTACTGCAGGAAAGAACATAGCAAAAGCTACCCAGAAAGGCAGCACCCCAGGATCAGTTACCAAAGTAACTATATTTGTTTCGATGCTTGGGCCAAGAAAGACTGAGAAGAGAGAAAGTACAATGGCTGCTAGTATGAAATACTGCACTTTTATCACAAACTTTGCACCCACATAAACCAATACACCAAAGAGAATGCATGCAACAAATGCTATGTATTTCACAGGCAGGGCTATATTTAAGGCAGCAAAGATCATCTGTACGCCTATTGCAAATGCAATTATGTAAAAGCTTGTGCCTACAGTCTGTGCAAGATATAGCTGTATGCCTAAGCCGCCGCCAAATTCTGAGCCAAGGCTTCTTGAGATAAGGTAATATAGGCCCCCTCCCTTGACCTTTATGTTTGTTGCTATGGCAGATAAAGAAAATGCTGAGGCTATAGAAACAGAATGTGCGAGTAGTATTATGATAATTATCTTGAAAAGGCCTACACTGCCAAGAACTTTTGGCAGGATAAGATACATTACAGCGCCAAAAATTGCCAAGACAGAAGGCACAAATACGCCTGTAAATGTACTGAATTTATATGGAGAAGGTTTGGAAGATGATTTTTCCTTTCTTGATGAATCAATAGCAGGGTTCTTTCCTTTTGATGTTATCTTCTTTTCTACATCAAATGGGGTTGTATCTATTTTAGGCTGGTTTTCAAGCATAGTTCACACTCTTTTTTCTATGATATTTTAAATTTGCAGATTAGGGTATATAAATATTTTGGGAAATGTAATTTGCTATTAGATAGTGGTTATAGAAAAAAGATTTTTAAATACGGTGAAAAACCTAATTATGTGGCTAAAAAATATAACCTAAAAACTTATGCTTTACTGAAAACAATGTCGCATTTTCCTGTTTCCAGGCTTAGCGAGATAGAGGATTCTCTAAAGGCATATCAAGGTTTGGATCATTCTAAAAAACTAACTCTTAGTCAGGTTGCTGCATTATACACAAACACCAGTCTTGAATCAGATAGAAAGGAGATTAATGATAGTTATTCCTATACATTAAGGGAGGTTGTTTCAGCGCTTATGCTTTTCTATGAGGTGAGGAATGATAAATGCTTTCCTGTAAAAATGCTGGAGAATTATGGCTGGGAGAAGAATGAACTTGAAAACATCATAGATGATTATACAAGTGTCTATCAAGCCAGTTTTTTACAAAAAAAATGCAAAAAACTGCTTACAAAAGAAGAGGAAAAAGAGATTGGAAAGAGAATTGCTAAAGGAGATATTGAAGCAAGAGCAGAGATGATAAACATGAATCTGAGACTGGTTATGCATATAGCTAACAAATATCGTAATTCTGGACTGGATTTTGATGATATTTTTTCTGAAGGAAGAATCGGCTTAATAAAAGCTGTTGACAAGTGCGACTATGGCAGGGAGACAAAGTTTTCTACTTATGCTGACTTTTGGATAAAGCAAAGTATACAAGAGGCAATTAGAAAAAATCTAAGGCATATAAGGGTTCCGCAAGATGTATATGGTGATTTATTTAAGTTAAACAAAGCAGAAAGATATTTTTTGGGGAAACATGGAAGAAGTCCTGATCCAAATGAATTGGCAGATATGATGGATATGCCTTCTGATAAGATTGATTTTTTACTGGAGTCATCCAGGATTGGTGTGGTAAGCCTTTATTATCAGCGTGATTCAGATATTTCACCATTGATCAATATATGCTGCAGGATAAAAAAGCAGTGAATGCAAGAAATGCCGCGATAGGGGAAGAAACAAAAGAAAGTGTCAGGAAAATGGTGGGTTCACTTGAGAAAGCCATTGAAAGAAAGGTCATAAAGATGAGATATGGCATAAATAAGGATGGAAGATACCATACACTGAAAGAAGCAGGACATATCTGCGGGATAACAGATGAAAGAGTAAGGCAAATAGAAACATCTGCACTGAGAAATCTGAGGAGAATGCTGATAAGAAAGCACTAGCCAGTAACCTTTTTAAATTAAATACTTTTTCTAATGCAATATGGCTTTGAAATATGATTTTAATGAAATAGAACCCAGAATAATGAAGTTCTGGTCAGATAATGCTATATACCCTAAAGCTAAGGAGAAGAACAAGGGCAGGCAGAAATATTATTTTTTAGATGGGCCGCCATATACATCCGGAAAGGTCCATATTGGCACTGCATGGAATAAAAGCCTGAAAGACTGCTTTCTTAGATATAAAAGGATGAGCGGCTTTGATATCTGGGATAGGGCTGGATATGATATGCATGGTTTGCCTACAGAAAATGCTGCACAGAAGAAGCTGGGTTTGAAAACTAAAGAAGATATTCTCTCTTTTGGAATTCCTAAGTTTATAGATGAATGCAAAAAACTATGTATAGAGAATATGCATATGATGAATGAGGATTTTAAGAGATTAGGGGTTTGGATGGATTTTGAGAATGCTTACCAGAGCATCAAGAAAGAGTTTATAGATGGCGAATGGTGGCTGATCAAAAAAGCGCATGAGAAAAAAAGGCTGTATGAGGGATTAAGGACAATGACCTGGTGCCCTATAACTGAATCTGCGTTAGCAAAACATGAGCTCGAGTATAAAACTGTTACAGATGATTCTATATTTGTAAAGTTCAAAGTTAAGGGCAAGGAGAATGAATATCTCATAATCTGGACAACAACGCCCTGGACAATACCATTTAATCTTGCTGTAATGGTGAATCCTGAGCTTGATTATGTAAAAGCAAAGGTAGGGAATGAGATATGGTATGTTGCTGGTGCACTTGTCGGAGTGTTTATGGGTGGGGTCGCAGATAAGAAATATGAGGTTCTGGAAACCATTAAAGGAGTGGAATTAGAGGGAATTGAATATGAGCACCCTTTTTATCATATATTGAAGGATATGTATGACAGGATAAAAGAAGAATCGGCTAAAACACATACAGTGTTATTGTCAACTGAATATGTTGATACAAGCGCAGGCTCTGGATTAGTCCATTGTGCTCCTGGCTGCGGTCCTGAAGATTATGAGATAGGGTATAGGAATGGGCTGCCGGCATTCAATAATATTGATACTAAAGGGAAATTTCCTTCTGAAATGGGGAAATTTGCCGGGTTAGTTGCAAAGAGGGATGATGAAGAGTTTGTCAAAGCATTAGAAGATGCTGGTGTATTGATAGCTACAACAAAAGTAGAGCATGAGTATCCTCATGATTGGAGATATCATGAGCCAGTCATCTTTAGGACAACCAAGCAATGGTTCTTCAGGGTTGAAGACCTTAAACAGGAGATGATAAGGCGCAATAAAAAGATAAAATGGGTTCCAAATGCTGCGTTCAATGCATTTGATTCATGGTTAAACAATCTTAGAGATAATTCAATATCTAAGCAGAGATATTGGGGTACTCCATTGCCAATATGGAGAAATGTTGAAAATGAGGATGATTATATTGTCGTTGGTTGTGCTGCTGAGCTAGAAGAACTATCAGGACAGAAGGTTGAAGATCTGCATATATCCACAGTTGATAATATAGAGATAAAGAAAGATGAAAAGGTGTATAAGAGAGTACCAGATGTACTTGATGTATGGGTGGATGCCGGAACTGTATCATGGAATTGCCTTGATTATCCAAGAGATGAGGCTCATTTCAATGAGTTATTTCCTGCAGAATTTATTCTTGAAGGTAAAGACCAGATAAGGGGATGGTTCAATATGTTGATGGTCTCTTCTATGATCGCTTTTGAAAGGCCTTGTTTCAGGAATGTATATATGCATGGGTTTGTACAGGATGCACAAGGAAGGAAGATGTCTAAATCATTGGGAAATTATATCCTGCCTGAGGAAGTTATCAAGGAATATGGGGCTGATACATTCAGGTCTTATGTAATCGGGGGAGCTAATCCTGGTGTAGATATGAATTATAATTTTAAGGATATGAAAGTAAGATATAAAAATCTTGGAGTACTTTGGAATGTGCATAATTTTCTTCTTGATGTATGTAAGAATTATTCTGTGAATCCTGTCGAACTCATTAAAGTCAAAGAATTTTCAAGAGAAGAGAAGTATATTTTCTCAAAGCTTAATTCTACAATAAAAAATGTTACGAAAGCTTATGATGAATTCAGGCTAAATGAAATCCCCCAGATGATAGAAGGCCTTTATCTTGAACTGAGCAGGACATATATCCAGCTGATAAGGGATAAGGCTGCTTTGGGAGGACAGCAGGATAAGGAGATTGTAGCTTTCACTATATTCAGGGTTGTTCTTGACAGCCTGAAGATGCTTGCAACCATATGCCCTTTTGCTGCAGAAGAGATGTATCAGAATTTCAAGAAAGCATTTGGCCTTAAAGAAGAGAGTGTTCATCTCCTTGATTGGCCTATTGTTTCAGAAAGCCTAGTAAATGTTCAGCTTGAGATGGAGATAGAGACAGCTGAATCTGTTATCCAAAGCATCTTAGCAGGCAGGGAAAAGATACAGAGGGGAGTGAGATGGCCTGTAAGGGAAGTCATAATCGTCACAAAGGATAATAATGTTCGGGAGAACATAAAGAAAACTGAGGCTATGATAAAATCACAGACAAATGTTAAATCCATAAAGATGGTAGACAGGCTTGAATCCATAAAGAATGTTGTAAAGTCAGATTTTAAGACTTTGGGGCCGGAATTTGGGGAGACGGCTGCAAAGATAATAGGCAAATTGACTCAGGAGAGTGCTGATACTATTCTTCAGCATATTGAAAAAGATGGTTTGCATAAGATAGAAGTAGATGGAAAGACATTTGAGTTAAAGAAAGAGCACCTGATACTTGAGAGGATATCTCCTGACAACCTGCAGGAAAGTTCATTTAGGCAGGGTTTTGTTTATCTTGATAAAAGGATGGATGAAAGCCTTGAGGCTGAAGGCTTTTCCCGGGAATTGATGAGAAGAGTGCAGTCATTAAGGAAAAAGTCTGGTTTAGAGAAAAAGGATTCAATTGCTTTAGTTGTAAAGGCTGATGATGACCTGGTTGAGATGTTAATGAAATGGGAAGTACAGATAAAAGAGAAATGCGGTGTTGAGAAGATAAAGATTTCTGTAGATAATGCTGCGCGTAAATTTGAGTTTAATTCTATAGAGAAAGTCAAAGGAAAGGAGTTTGAGATCTGGCTGGAGAAGACTCCTTCTTCTGAAAGCCAGGACAAGAGCTGAAATAAGAATTCTGATAATATACTAGACTGCAAGTAAAATTCCGAATTATATATCTGCGGTTTAGTATTACGAAGCCGCAATGAATTCGGATAGATAGTTGCGGGTGAGTATATTTGCCTATTTCCTGAGGATCTTCTTTTTTACCCCAATCAGGGGAACTACAGTACCAATGTGGTGCAATATCTGTTGTGATTACAGCTGATAAAAGGCAAATCATGTGTAATTTCGTGGCTTTTTCCATTGACAATCTGAAAAAGTGTGCCTTTTTCAACTCTGTCATCCATGATCCAGACAATTAACAGACAGGATATCTTCAATCTCTATACCTTTATAACTCCCCTCATAAAATGAATGATATTCTCCAATATGCAGAAAACACCTATCATCTTCAACTGCTGGCTTTATTCTATACCTACTCCTATAAATTCTTGAAATTAAAAATCTTTCTTAAAATACCATGGTCTTGGTTTTTTCATATTCATATAGTAAAAAATGCTGGAAAAAGCATTATTTTCATATATG
>JAGLMD010000121.1 GCA_023140175.1 Nanobdellota archaeon
CTTTGACAAAGGATCCGAAATCACGAAAGTAAACTCTTTCCCCTTTTTTAAGATCTTTGGTTACATGCGAAAGAATAAATTTTATGATCTCCTGGGATTCTACCTGGGTAAGAAAAAATCTTTTTGAGATCGCAAGAGCTAATTCTCCCTGGTTCATTTATTCCTCTGTTCTTTTTCAATGTAGTCGTTAATAGTTTTAGATATCTTACCAAGATCAGCGGGATTTTGACGGATGATCTCTTCTGCAGTTTCCTGCCAGGTTAAATATCTTTTGCCTAAATGTTTTTCTACGGCAGAAATTATATCCTGATCCATAACTGTGTTGCGTTTATCTTCTTTGGCCAATTCCCCTGCTTCTTTAAGCACGGTCTCTATTGCTGAATCAATTTCCTTTATTGATAGTTTAACCGCGTTGTCTGAGGAACGCATTTTTAGATTATCGTTAATATACTCTTTGATTGTATTGAATCGGATAAATTCTGCTTGTTTCTTTTTAGGCATGAGGCCTCCTTTTATTTTTTATATCTCTTAGGTTGCTAATTTAAAAACTTTAAGCACATCCCCTATTCAAAACCTATTGTGTTGACATGATTATGACTTTAACCATTAGCTTCCCATCAGGAGTTGTGCGCTCACCTTCAATGTCTGTCTTCAGTCCTTCTGAATTGGTGATCATATTTTTGGGATCATAAATAACACACCATAAATTCTCGCACTTAGGATGTTTTCTATAATGTTCTATATCTATTATCAATTCATCTCCGATTTTTCTACCATGCGCCCTATCACGAACATATTTAAGTTCAAGAACCAAAGAATATTTGAGGAGCAAAAAATCCATTCGGGTACTTGTACCAGCATAGCTTGGAGTAAATTCCTCTGGCCTTATATCTGAGACCCATGGCCGAAGTAATGCGTGCAAGAGATCTTGCACGTCCCATTCAGATTCAAATGATAGTGATTGTGCACCTTTTCGTCTATGGGATAAAGGGTGCATAGCACGAGGAAGGCCTCGAAGGAGCACCTGAAGTAACTCCTCTATTGATGATGGGCTGCTTGTATTCGGTGTAGTTGATTTATAAGGATCTGAAATTATTTCTTCTGGTGAAATGCCTGTAGGCAGAACCCGTCCACCGCGATAATATCGAAACCCATTTTCTTCAAGGACATTAATAACGCGTTCTTTATTTTCCTCCCAGGCAGCTCTTTCTTCAGTGCCCTTTTTAGGTGGTAAATCCATAAACTCTTCAAGAACATTTCCAATGACCGCAAGACTATCTGTATTAGAATCAGTGCCTGCCCGAAACAACCACTCTTTCCACTTAGAAGCATGTGAAAGGTTAGGTGGCAAGCCTGGAGCCCCTGCGGATTCGAACAAAGCATCTAAGGTTGAATGGGAACCTTTTAAGACGTCGTTAATAGTAGCACAAACAGCCTTTGAAATTCGTATATTTGTCATTTTAGGTGCCATTAGTTTTTTTGGTTCAAGCCGTTTAACCTTGAAAATCACCTGCTGTTACTCAGCGCCGAGAAACAGCCGATAACAACCAGGGCGGCGCGAGTTGTTAAGTCTTTTCATTCTTTAAGATCAATTGAATCATCATTCTTTTCTTCTTGCACCTTAGTAGCATCTGGTTGTTCAGATGCGGTTATGATTTCTATTTGATCCAGAGAACTCGGTGGATTTTCCTGGCTATCTAGATGTTGTTTAGACTGTGACTCTGTCGATTGATTTTCTGCGGATAATACGGAATCATCTTGTTTTTCATTTTGAGTGTTCTCATTTTCATTTACCTGTTGTTCATTGTCCTTTTCATTACACATATTTACCTCCTTTTTAGGTTTATGATTATTATCATGAATGTAATATCCCAATCCCACCGAAGATAAAGATAAAAGGATTATAGATGCGATAGAGACAATCTTCAATTTTTTAAATAATTTAATTTTTTCTTGCCTATGGAAATTAATGATATGATTTACTTTTCTATATGTTTTAAACCAATCTTCATAAAGTGCTTCTGTGTTTTTCCCTTTATTAACAAAACTTATCAGCTTATTTGCATACGACTCTTTAAAAATGGGAAACGCATATATAATAGAAAATAACTGCCAGATTAAGAAAGAAAGGATTATTAAATTTAAGATGCAACTTATTGCCCACGCAATTAATATTATGGGAAAAAACCAGTTAGAAAAATTTGTGTAATTCAGATAATATTTAGACAAATAAAAGCAAATACTTGCAATGAAAGTTTGTATAACTAAAAAATTATTTATGCTTTGATTCATTGTTGTAGAAATAACAATGTTATCCGAAAGCTTGTCTTTTTCTTCTTTATATAATATCGATTTATCCATGATTTCTCCAGACTAACAAGAACTCCGCAATTCGCATAATATATAAAAACTGCTTTATTCCCCCCTATGTTATCTTATGGATTATTAAGTCTTTTATGGCTTTGTCTAATTTTTTTAGTTCATAGATTTTTAAAAGATCTTCGCTTTTGCCGATCAAGGGAACCATTTCTTTTTCTAGTTTTTCGGTTAGGCGTTTGCCGGATATGGACTCAGCTTCTAATCCGTAAAGGATTTGTTTGCCTCTTTTGATCTCTTCCAGGTATTGCTGGTTTTTGTAATCTCTTTTGTGAA
>JAGLMD010000122.1 GCA_023140175.1 Nanobdellota archaeon
TCAACAAAATTTATTACAGTCTCCAATAAGTCTTCGCAATATGCTTCGCAACTTTCTTATTTTCCCAGTATTCATTATGCGCTTTCAAAGGATTATCAGAAACATCAAAAACCCTGTCTTCTATTATCTTTTCTTCATTATTATAAAGAAAACCCACAGGATATGAAATAATATCATCAGGATCCCAGAAATTAACCCATCTAGGTCTGCTTAAATTTTTTAAATCTACAATTCCGATATCTTCTGGTTTCAAAAAGCCTTTTTTCTGGTCTGGATTCTTTACAACTTTCTCAATAAGGCTGTTTGAACGGAATGTTAGCGGCGTTATAGGTGACCCCATAGAATAGAATTTCCTCAGCCTTATTTTTTTATTCTTCGCAAGCTTCCTTATTGCTGCCAAAAGGTCTTTTCTAATATATTTATATGCAGGTGGCAGATTCTTGCTTGTATAATTTTTCGTAAATATATTATAAAGCAGGTCATGCAATATTATCGTACCAGCACTATGCCCAATGCATGTTATGGAGATTTTTTCTGGGCTTTTCCTATATGCTCTGCTCAACTCACTAAGCACCTTATTAAAAACAGTCTTCCTTACAGTTTTTTTACCATCTTCAGATACATAATAGAACATATCTGCAAAACCCCGTATGAAGATTGGCCTCATAGCCTTTACAGCCAGTCTTGCAGGATTTAGAGTAAAATCCTTATTTTTCTTATAAGCACTAAGTGTTATTTTAGCGATCTTTCTCTCAGCCCTTGCAAGATCCTTATCTTTTCCAGTTGATTTATCCCAGCCCCATTCCACCATGATAGGCTTTCCAAGTAAAGGCTTATTCCTCTTTTTTAATTCAGAATTAATGTTCTTATGAAGCTTCCTATAAATATCAGAATGCGAACCAACATTTTCTTCAGGAGTAATTCCATGAACATATATTGTTATTTCTTTCCATTCACCCAAATTAACAACCTTTCTCACTTTAGAAAAATTTTCATTAATAAATCTTATCAATTTCAAAAACTTTAATAACAGAAACACCAAATCTTTCTCCAATGACAAAAACAGTCCTAGGCATTGATGAAGCAGGCCGCGGTCCTGTTATTGGCCCATTAGTAATAGCAGGAACAAAGATAAAACAAAAAGACGAAAAGAAATTGATAGCCTTAGGAGTAAAAGACTCAAAGCTTCTCTCTAAAGGCCAGAGGGAATATATGTTTGGCCAGATTCTGAAGATAGTTGATTCTTATAAGATAATAATCATTCCACCAGAAAAGATAGATGCAGCCCTTAACTCAGACTCAACCAACTTAAACTGGCTCGAAGCAGATAATTCAATAGAAATAATAAATGAACTAAAGGCAGATAAAGCTATATTAGATTGCCCTTCCAACAACATAAAAAAATATAGTGAGTATATAGTGAACAAACTAAAAACAAAAACCCAAGTGCTCGCAGAACATAAAGCAGACATGAAATATCCCATTGTTTCTGCTGCATCCATATTAGCAAAAGTAACCCGTGACAGAGAAATAGAAGAAATAAAGAAGAAAATAGGCCAGAATTTAGGTTCAGGTTATCCTTCTGACCCAATTACAGTCGCTTTCTTGGAAAAAAACTATAGAAAATACCCTGAAATATTTAGAAAGACCTGGGCCCCTTATCAGAATGTAATTAATAAGAAACAGCAGAAGAAGTTGTTTGATTTCTGAATAAGCATATAAATTATTTTTTTCTATTTCTCTTCAAAGCATTTTTAATTATCTCGTCCGACCATCTATTTTCTAATAATGCCTTTCTGATTTGTTCATTATTCCAGCCGCTTTTTTTAGCATAATAAATAAATCTTTCTAATTTTGGATTGATAGGTCTAGATTTATTTGTATATTCAATTCTTTTTTTCAAGAACATAATAGAAAAACACACAATTATTAATAGAATAACTAAACCACTAATTAGAAAATATTCTGCTTTTATCTCATCTTGCATAACTACTGTACTTTCTTCATCTTTATCTAACAATGAAGAAGGAGTAGTGGCATCTATGTTTTCATCGCCACCACTCACTAATTGCTCTAAACCATCATCAAGAGAACTAAGACTATCTTTATTTAGAGTAACATTATCAAGTTTATTTTGCTCATCAATTGCACAACCAGACCACAAACCGCTATTTGAACAAGTTTTTATACCTATTTGTTCTTTTTCTGTACAATAATCCTTTTGATCAGGACAGCATTCTATAGATTCAGATAATGAACATAAAGAATGCCCAGTACCACATTCGTTACATGTTTTAGAACCTGTTAAAGAATTACAGCTGATGCTGTTCACAATAGGTGTACATAGTTTGACCTCACGAGGTATGCAAATAACATTTAGATTACAGAGATCCCATTTGCCATTAGATAAACAAGTTTGAGTACCAGAACAGTCTTGAGGTGTGTCGCAGTCTCTGACTGAACCAGGACAACATACTTCTTTATTATCTGGTATACATTCTCCATAACCTGTACCACATGAGTCACATATTTTCTTTCCAGTTAATGAAGAGCAAGTATATCCATTAAACTCAGGCACACACTCACTCTCAGATTCGGGGGTACAAATTATATCTCCTAAGATACATGATCCCCATTCTTCATTAGAACAAGTTTGTTTTCCATAACAACTTTCGGCTGTCAGGCACTCTCTCACCTCAGAGTTCAAGCATTCAGGGCATTCTCCATATGCCTCGCAGCCATTGCTTACATTAGTATCACAATCTACAAAACCATCTTCACACACAGCAATTCCATTCAAACAATTGGCATGATCACCATAACCTATTTTAGTACCAGAACATTTATTATAGGAACAAATATCATCAAAGGTACACAAATCATTATCATCACAGCTATATCCAGAAATTTTATTAGACCAAAAACTACCCGATATGCATTCTTGGCAAGAATTACTAGGATTTACATTTCCTTTATAATAACATTCTCCTTCCATCAGACAATAATCTGGTTTAATTGGGTGTGTGCAACTACCTGAACTACATACATCATTAGTACAAGTTAATCCATCATTAGTACAAGGGCCTATTACATCACTACATATCGCATTTGTACCAGAGCATATATATGGTTCCCCTTTACATTCAGGACAATCAACAAATGCTACACACACGTCACCACAGCACATTCTGTCGCCAGAACAACTATTTGGTTGTGAACCATCTGATTGGCCTACGCATGTATTACAATCAGAATCAGTCATATCGGTTAATCCATCCTTATCATTATCTATGTTATCATTACAATTTGTTTCCGTACATATTGGTGTGCATGATTGATACTCCCCTGTTAATGAGCATATCTTATTGCAAAAACCAGATGCACCTTCATCACAGCTAACTATTCCGCATATAGAACCTGTTAATATTTCATTACTGCATTGATTGTTAGAGCATATTGGATTACCACACAAACCATAAATATCTGGACATGATGCACATCCTGATTTTATATTACAGTTACCTGAGCCATCACATCCATAATAATCACATAAGCTTATTCCAGTACATGAATCATATTCAGAACATCTTGTTCCAGATGGTTTGTTTGTGTGTATACAGTTACCTAAGCCATCACATTGGTCATATGTACATACCAAATCATCATCACTGCATACTGTTCCTGCCTGAACATAACTACATATTAATTGCGAACCAGAGCATTGATAATCAATAGTTCTGCACTCCGGGCATGATGTTGGTATGCTTCTGCATGTCTCAGCACAACAATATTTGTCAGTTCCACATGAGGTTATATCTGACTGGCCTGAACATGGATTTGTAGTTACACATTGTCCGTTCTGGCATTGTTGGTTAGTAGAACATGCATTCTCACATAAATTACAATGATTATTATCTGTATTTATATTAACTTCACAACCAGTTGACCATAAACCGTCACAATCTGCATAACCACTTTGACAATAACAATTTCCTTCTGAGCAATAAGCATTATCTCCACAATTAATACCTAAACAAAGGTCTATTACTTGACAAACGCCATCAACACATTCTTTTCCAGTTATACAGTCATTTCCACAAGAGCCACAGTTATTATCATTATTTTGCAAGTTTACTTCACAACCATTAGTTGTATCTAAGTCACAATTAGAATAATCGGATGGACAATTTATACAAGAACCAGATAAACAGTATTTATTATTACCGCAAGCATTTCCTTGTATTGCTTGACATGAACAAATTTGGCAGTTACCTGAGCCATCACAATACTTCATACAATTATCTGGGTATGTATAAGGTGTATTGCCTACACAATAGCCAGATGCACAATCCATACTTCCGCAAGAGGTAGTTGATGGGGAATTTGCACAGTACCAATTATATATGCTTGAGCTACAACTCTCATATTCACAAATTTCACAAGTTATTGTAGAAGGACAATCTGGATCTTGGCAGTCTATCAAACCATCACAATCATCATCTATTCCATTATTGTATGTTTCAGTAGCTCCTGACGGACATTCTCCGCAATCAGCTGGACAATTTTCAGTTGTTTCTCCTGATTCCGAATCGCAGATTCCATTTCCACAAGAATAATCAGCATAATGCTGTCTTATCTCTTCTTCAGATAATGCCTTGTTATAAATTATGACCTCATCTATTATGCCGTTGAAATGCCTCTCAAGAGATCCACCAAATTTACCTATCTTAACAGACGCTGCTGAATTTTGTAAGGAAGATGGAATTGTTCCGTCAAAAGCTAATGTTTTTTCTAAACCATTAACATAAATCTTAAGTCTATCCACATTAGTGGGCTGATTTCCATCATAGACAAAAGAAATATGATACCAATTCTCGGCAACCAGATTTGCATCTGTTGTTCTTCCCCTATTTTTTCCACTATCATCCAAAGCATCAGCTATAAAAATCCATAATTCATCAGAGGCATCATAACCTGTTTGTAACCCCCAAGTGCCCTGAGTTGGAAAATTCCACTTAGTTATCAAGGCTTTATTCTTAGATAAATCTATTTGTTTCATCCATGCTGTAACTGTTAACTTTGTGATAACATCTAAACTGGCGCCATCACTTACTTCAACATAATCATTATTGCCATCAAAAGCCAGACAAGAGCCAGAAATACAATCACTTGACCAAGAAGCACCCTGAATTATTCCATCATTCTCGTAAATAGAAGAATCTCCAGTAACATATCCAGGACCATCATCAAATTTCCATTTTGCCATAGGTTCCTCACTTGGGCAATCAGCTGGGCAGCTTTCTGGAATTTCTCCTAGTTCAGGTTCACAAATACTATTACTGTTGCACTGTCCTAAATATGTTGGTTCTGGAGAAGTATATTTACGGACATAAACCCAGTCGATGTAAAGTGAATCTGGAGAATTATGATTCTTGATTTGTATTGGTAGGGAAGAAATTTTGCTTATCTCTTCAGTATGGGTCAAAATACCATCATAATACCATTCAATATTCGATGTGCCCCAATGAACTTCAGACGTATGAAAATCTGTATTTGGTTCTTTATTCCATCCTGTGAGGGTAGCGCCATCTACAAATCCATTGATTTTTTTTGTGTTATCTGAATCAAAACCAAAACCATTACTATATTCACTTCCTGTCATAAATATCCACCAAACATAAGCATCTGATGAAGGATTCCATTTTGTTCTAGCACCAAGCACTTTTTGATTAAATTTTTCTACAGACTCTATTCCATCTCCTGAAGCCAAAACCAGATTACCATCTGAAACAGAAGGAGTTCCTATTTTGTTCCATTTTCCTGTATATTTGGTGTATGGGCCAAAAATATTAGATGCTGTAGCAAAACCAAGTTTCCCTTTTCTTCCACCCCTATAAAAAAGATAATAAATTTCGTCAAATTTGCGTATTACGGGGTCTGTTACTGCAACATCTTCCCATGGAGAATCTATACTTATAACAGGATTTCCACTGTATTTTGTCCAATCAAATAAATTATTTGAATATGCTAATCCTAACCCATCATATATGCCATTATCTTGATTATTGTCCCTTCCCATAAAGAAAATATAATAAGAATTTTCATCTTTGATAAACGAATGGGGTCTGTTAAGCTCATAATCCCATTCTGTATTACTTCCATGAACAAATATTGGATTATTTTCATATTGATTCCAGTTGTATAGGTCTGTTGAATAAACAAGTCTTACACTCCAGTCACTTTTCTCAACATAAGCCATCCAGTATTTTCCATTAACTATTACAGGAGTAATACCATCAGGTTCTTTTAAAATTGCAGGAGTGCATTTTGTTCCTGGTAAAATAGGATTATCCTCATAAGCAATCCAATTAACTAAATCTGTAGAAATTTTAACACCCGTTGTTTGTACACCATTCCCACAGTGATACAAATAATATGTTCCATCTACTAAAATTACATCCCCGCAATAAATATTATCACCGTCCCATCCGCTTCCTCCAGGAGGTACAAGAACTGGATTATTCGAATTTTGTGTCCAGTCAAATAAATTTGTTGATGTAGCTAGGTTTTTTCCATAAGGCTTTTCTGTAAAATTGCTATAAACCATATAATAAGTAGAGCCCATCTTGAAAACATTTGGATAAGAAAAGAAATCATCATCCCCCCCATACAAAACTGGATTACCTCCACTAAGAGAACTAAAATCATCAAAGAAACTAAAAGTTGCTTCTCCACTGCTTGCAGAAATTGCAGAAGGATTACCATAATATACATAGATATTTACATTAGAATCTAAATTATCTTGAACTTCTACCCAGACTGTAGCTTTCTTTGTTCCACCAGAACTTTCTATCTTTTCAATCCAATAATCAAGTTTCGTCATGCCATCATTATCTGTGAAACGTATATCGTTAAAACTATCTAATATATTTTCGGATAAATCAAAATCTTCACCAATTGCGGCTGATGTTTTACCTATAACTAACTTAACTTGATAATTCGTTCCCGCCCCGCCCTCACCACTTATTGATAGTTTTTTACGATGATTGTAATTAGGAAGCCAATCAGGTTCAGATATTACTTTACCAGTAATGCCAAAAATTTTCATAAATGAATATTCAGGCAAATACGGAATATAAAGTATAACAAAAAGCAAAATCATTACAAATAAAACACCCATCCATGTCTTAAGATTTTTCCCCATTTTAATTACAACAAACCCTTTTCTTAAAAATATTCACTATTTAACTATTTTTAATAAATATCTATAAAAAATTAATGTTTATTAAAGAAGTAAATTAGATAAAGATATTTTCTATTAATTTATGTACAAAGCCTTTCAACCCCCAAACCTTTAATATCTTAAACATAGGTTTATAAAGCAACCATCCTTCTTATACCTTAACATTAGAGGTTAATATGGGGCAATACAAAAGAAACAGTGAAAGGGAAAGAAAGCCTGCGAGAAGATATGGTAGTAGATCCGAAGGCAGGTCAGCAGGCAGATCCGAAGGCAGATCAGAAAGAAGATCCGAAGGAAGGTCTGAAGGCAGATACAGGAGAGATGGTGACAGACCCAGGAAACCACTGGAGATGCACAATGTCGTATGCGATAAATGCGGCAAAGATTGCGAAGTACCCTTCAAACCGACAAGCAGCAAGCCAGTATACTGCAGTGATTGCTTCAAAAAAAGTGACGATTCTTCTTCAAGACCACGCTATGAGCCAAAAGGAAGGTCAAACCGCTCTGAAGATGACCTTGCAAAAATCAATAAGAAACTTGATAAGATCATGCGGGCATTGAAGATTGAATAATTTTTTGTTATTTTTCATATAACTAATCATTTCTTCTAGTAAATTCTCTTTCTTCCCTAGACTTTTGCAGTTTTAGTCGATAACTATAGTTTTAGCGAAAAAATCAAATATTAGTACTACTTTAACTTAAATATGAATCAAAAAATCATTGGCGGGTGGATTAAAAAAGAGGTGAATTCTCATGTCCATGCCCATAATATGCACACCACCTATACTCAATAATCTCTTTAATCCGTATAGGCATTTTTTTACAAAACCGCAGTTTAAACATTTCAAGAACCTTGTCACAGGTCTGATTGTCTCAGAAAATAAGACAATCCAAGAGATAAACGATAGCTTTGGTCAAAAAGACCAGAGCAGCTTAAATCGATTTGTAAGCCATTCTTCATGGGATTTAGATAAGCTTAATTTATTGAGGCTGGAAAATACTAAAAACTGTCTTTCCCTTAAGAAAAAAGGAGCTATAATTATAGATGAATCTCTTCTCCATAAAACTGGAGAAAAGATGGAACTTGCAGGTTTCCATAGAAGCGGTATAACTAAAAATATAGAATGGGGTCATATGGCTGTAAATGCATTCTACACTGATTCAGATAACAATGATTTTCCTGTAAAAACAGATGTATATGTCAGGGAACAAGACTGCAAAAAATATAATGTTTCATTTAAGACCAAAAGAGAGATAGCGATTGAGCAGATTGATCATGCACTGGAAGCAAAGCTTCCAATTAGATTAGTCCTTGTTGACGCTGGTTATGAGGGAGAAGAATTTACGAGAGAAATTAAAGACAGGCTACTTGATTTTATTATAGGTGTGAGAACAAGCACAAATATCAGCGTCGATAGACAAAAAAGAATATCTATTGGAGATTACCTTTCAAATTTAACAGATGATAACTTCAAGTTTTATTTGACAGAAGAAAAAGCTTACTTTTACCATATTAAAGAAGTAAGCATAAGGGGCATCGGAAAAGTAAAATTAGTAATATCCTATATGTGTGGGGATGAAGAAAATATTAAATGCTATATTACTAATCTTAGTGAAGAAAACGAAATAATTATTAAGCTCCTTATCAAAAGATGGCGTATTGAGTGTTTTCATAGGGATGCAAAGCAGCATTTGGGACTAGAGGCGTATCAAGTTCGTAAGGGCCGTGGGATGCAGGTAGTCGCGCTCGCCATACTTACTGCTTATACGCTAGTAATACTCGCTGCAAGAATTCTAAAAACACCAATAAGAAGTCTTAGAACGGTTGGAGAAGTGTGTAGGTATCTGCAGCTTATAGCCTATAAAGGAATTAAATGGGTAAAGAGCAAATTAAAAGATGCTATGAAATGGGTTAGAATCCTTAAAAAACATGTGTTTGTGAAAACTGCAAAAGTCTAGTCTTCCAAAACCTTTAAATATCTAAACCCTTTATAAAGTATAAATAAACCCTATATTAATACTTTTTAAAGTACTATGAAAGAAATAATTTTTAAAGATAATATATTGCAGAAAGAAAATCGTATTAAAATCCCTAATCCGATAGTTGATTCTCTCAATCTCAAAGAAGGGGAACCAATAACTATAATATTAGATACAGTGCAAGAGTGCATAATAATAAAAAAGAAATGCTCTAAAAAATGACCAGAATAAACAAACTCGTATTGAACGGCTTCAAGTCTTTTGCTAAATTCACCGAGATTCAATTCGGGGAGAAATTCAACTGCGTTCTCGGCCCTAATGGTTCTGGCAAATCTAATATCATGGATGCTCTCTGCTTTGTCTTGGGAAAAGCAGGCTCAAAATCATTGAGAGCAGAAAAATCCGCTAATCTTATCTACAACGGTGGGAAAACAAAAAAACCCTCAAGTAAAGGAGAAGTAAGCATCTTTTTCGACAATAAAGATAAGACCTTTCCAACAGAAGAAACAGAAGTAAAAGTAACAAGGATCATAAAATCAAACGGCCAGTCCATTTACAGGATAAACGACCAGACAAGAACCCGGCAGCAGATTATCGACCTATTAAACATAGCAAAAATAGACCCAGATGGCTATAACATTATCTTACAGGGAGACATAATAAGATTCTGCGAGATGTCAGCCACAGAGAGACGCCTGTTAATAGAAGAGATCTCTGGTATATCATTATATGAGGAAAAAAAGCAAAAAGCCCTCAACCAGTTAAATAAAGTAGAAGAAAGATTGAAGGAAGCAGGGATCATCCTTTCAGAAAGGCAGACATACCTCAAAGAGCTGAAAAAAGACCGCGACCAAGCTTTAAAATTCAAGGAGATGAACGATAACATCAGAAAGTACAGGGCTTCTTTATTAAAGCTGAACATAGATAAAAAAGAGGTCGAATCAAAAGACATGAAGGAAAAAATAGGCAGGAATAATAAGCTCATAGAAGAATCAACTGAAAAAATAAACAAGATAAAAAAAGAGATTGAAGATAAAAAAGCAGAAATAGAATCAATAACCAAAGAGATTGAGCAAAAAGGCGAAACAGACCAGGTAAACCTAAACAAGGAGATAGAGAATCTTAAAATAGAGATGACAAAGAAGAATTCAAGGATAGAGACACTAAACTCAGAATTAAAGAAGCTGATTCAGAGAAAGAAAGACCTCAATCAGGGCACAGAAGACATAAAACAAAAAATCTCAGATATTAACAAACAAAAAGAAGAATATATTGATTCAAGATCTCAAAAAGAAAAGCAAAAGCAAGAGCTTTCTGAGAAAATAAAAGCATTCAAAGAGAAGAACAACATAGAGATTGCAGCAGATATAGAGAAAAGGATAGATGAGATAGATAATCTCTCAGATGATCTCGCCAAAGAGATAAATTTCAAGAGAGAAACCCAGCATAATTTGCTTAGAGAAAAAGATAAGGTCGATCATGAATTAAACATGATTGCTTCCTCGATAGCAAAAGTCGCAGAAATAGAAAAAGAGCATAAGAAGCAGATAGACGACCTTAAATCAAAAAGAGAAGAGTTCAAGAAAACAACATTAGAACTAAATATATTATTAGATGAAGACAGCCAATTAGGAGCTAAGATAAAAGACGCAAGGGAAAAGCTCCATTTTTCTAATGAAGAACTGGCAAAACTAAATGCAAGAAATGCATCAATAAAAGAGTTCTCATTATCAGATAATGCCATAAAATCTATCCTAAAAAGAAAAAACTCCGTGTCAGGAATTTATGGCACAGTATCAGAACTTGGCACAGTAGATGCAAAATATTCTCTAGCTTTGGAGGTTGCAGCAGGCGCAAGGATAAAGAGCATAGTTGTTGAGGATGATAAGATAGCTGCAGACCAGATAAAATATCTCAAGCAGAATAGATTAGGGATTGCAACATTCCTTCCTCTAAACAAGATAAGGCCCAAAAGCCTGGATGAAAAAATAAAAAAGCAGCTTTCTGCAAAAGGGTGCCATGGCATGGCGACAGATCTTGTAAGCTATGACCAAAAATTCAAGAAAGTCTTCTCTTATGTTTTTGGCAATACAGTAGTCACAGACAACATAGATGTTTCCAGAAGATTAGGTATAGGCACTGCAAAGATGGTTACTCTTGATGGCGATTTGGCAGATATGTCGGGAGCCATGAAAGGCGGCTACAGAGATAAGAAAAGAAAAGGCCTTGGCTTCAAAGAAGTGCAGCTAGACACAGAAATCCAAAAGCTGGAAAAAGAAGTATTCGATTTAGAAGCAAAATTCTCTTCATTTGAATCAAGAAGAAAAGAGATTGAAGATAATATCTCTTCCTTAAGGTCAAAAAAAGGAGAGCTTGAAGGCGAGATAAA
>JAGLMD010000123.1 GCA_023140175.1 Nanobdellota archaeon
CTAATTGTTCTTCGCAAGACGTTTTTATTCACATAATTCTTCATAAGATCCAATGTATTTAAAATTTAGGTATAAATTAATTTAATCAGATTATAGACGAGAATTATTAAAGAAAGAAAGGATTAAATTTTGAACTGTTCAATGTGGGAACATAAATCTACACATTCTCTTACAAAGGCTTCTTATTTTTATAAATCCACTAATCTGTGCCCATACAAACAAAATCAAACTGCCTGCACGTTTCTAAGAGTTTGTATAGAAAAAACACTATAAATCTACTTCCTTCTCTTACCTAGACTTCTTCTTATAAAGCCACCAATACCCGCCAATACCTAATTCTACTATTACTAAAGCCATTATAAAAGCATAGCTAGTTTTATTTTCCAGCACATTCCCAATAACTCTTCCTGTGATTGCATTTCTCCTCCACCACGCTAATTTCTCTTCTTCAGTATCTTTTTCCACTGTCATCGGCTCAGCGCTTATCTCATCTATCTTTTTCCCTGTCTGCCGGGGTATAGCCTCTTCTTCAATTTCAGATTTTTTGGGGGCAATTATCTTCTTAGGCTCATAGCTTAGCAAGGATATTGTCAGTTTAGCCGTTGTCTCAGTCACACTGTCTAATCTTGCACTTATATCCTTCTTCCCATCATCATTCAAATCATATGATTTTATTTGAGCAAGGCTTAGGGTATCAAATATAAATCCCGGCTTAACCAATATTCTTACAGAATCAGCATATATTTCTTCTATCCTGATCGTGTTAGAATTGCCTTTAATCATGAACCTAACAGCCTCTCCTGCCTTGCCTTCAAATGATATCTTTCCCTTTTTGAATCCTGCAGTCTTCGGAGCTATTCCACTTCCCCCGCCGCTGCTTCCTCCGCCGCCCGGAGAATCCCCTCCATTGCTGGGAGCAGCATAAGTGTATTCGGCCAGGGCAGAATGCTGCAGCCCTTCTATCCTGTATGTCGAGCCTTCTAATGTGCAGGTATAACCCTTGCTTTCTATTCCATTGCATGTTAAAGAGATTTCTCCTGCATTACAGCCTGATGATATCTCTTCAATAGATGTGTCTTCGTCATCTACAATACAGATCCTGTTGCCATTTATATGATCCATATAAATTGTTTTTGTAGTATTTTGTGCTGTTAAGCCTATTCCCTTTATCCTCATAGAGCCTCTTGTTGAAGTTCCACTTTGTTTTTCTATTGTAATGTTATAAAAATTTAGTTTTCCATTGGAGAAATTAAAGTCAAATTCTATAATGGTATCATTTTCTTCCTTAAACTTACACATAGTTTCATTTTCTATGGTGAAACTTAAATTATCCATATTTGTGCTTATGTCAGATATATTGCCATTTAATCCATCATTATTATGATCACAATATATTTTCCTGTACTCATAAAAGATTTCATCTTCAGTTTCTCCGCAATAATTACTGTCATGCAGTGTTCTGTTTCTTTCCTGTCGGATTGTATCATTAGCCTGGCATGATGTAATGTTGTACCAGTTATTCCAGGAATTATTAACTAAATTCGGAGTACAATAATCACAAGATTCTGTATTTCTATATTCTATGAAAATAATATCTCCTATCTCCCCGCAATAATTACTATCATATTGGGTTCTGTTTCTTTCCTGTTGGACTGTATCATCTGCTTGACAGCTTGTAGTGTTATACCAAGCAGTCCAGGATGTATTTATTAGGTTAGGTGTGCAATTGTTTTCTGAACCTGAAAAATTCCCTATAGCTACTGCCCAATCAGATTCATAAGCTGCACTAAATAATGAATAATCCTGCCCCCTATTTCCTAGACTCATCATATCGCCTGTTTTTGTGTCCATCGCTATTGCAGGCATCTCGGTTGTTAAAGCAGAGAGATCAAATGTTATGCTGGCAGTATTCTCTTTATAGAAAACATAGTAACTGCCGCCTTTGCAAAGGCCATAACCATCTGTTAACTCACCACATCTTTCCATATCAGGCATGAACCTATGTGATGCATCTGTATCTGCCGCATACCAGAAATCATGCCATGCTTTTATTGTTATGTGCCAATCTTCAGGATAGCCTTCTTTGCGGGAATAATGGCCGCCTGCACCATCTAAATATCCATATATTGCACCTACTCCTCCGCTCATAGCCTGCCACCACATATAATGGCGTTGGTCGTCAACATTTTGCGGGCCTTTAATACTGCCTGCCCTATAACGATATCTATCTTCTTCAAAAGAAGGCCTGTCTGGTGAATGGTCATAAGAATCACTAAATCTGGAATAAGTCATTGGGCCTGCTTCTTCCTGGTTTTCCCATGAATAATAATTACAATCCGTGCAAATCAGATTATAGCTGTTCTTATAAGACCTCATTCCCAGAAAATGATGCCATGCTAACCTGTCATTTATATCATTAAACCATTTATTTGCATAAGTAGTGTTATCATCCTCATGATTATCAAAGCCCTCGCCCAGCATCCAGTTGGGAATAGCGCCCCATCTATCTGCAAGATATTTCCTTAATCTTTCCTGTTTTGTTGTATCGTCATGGTATTCATCACACTTATCCCTTTGGCAGTCCCAAAACATCCATAAATGTAAGAAGGAATTATTCTTATATAGCCTATCCATAAGTTCTTCATATGCCCTAAAAGTCTTAGGATCAGGATTTTCACTATTACAAGCACTTCTTGTTCCGTCGCAATCCCAATCATACCATCCATTTGCAGGGCCGGGCTCGTGAGCCCCCAGAAACCCGCTATTATCAATATTATTTCGCATCCACGTATCAATAAGAGAGCCACCGGCAGGATCATAATCATCGCTTTTAGAAATTGTAGGCGACATAACCCACGCAGGAACAATTGCTTTCTCCCAACCTTGTACATAAAACTTTTGGCTGTTGCTGCCGGCAGGAACTAATAAACCCATAGCACCGGGATTATCCTGGCAGATAACAGTGCCGCTCAAACCATTAAGATCAGAATCTGAAGATATTGTTGTGAATGTAAAAGTGCCTGTTTGGTTGCACATATACCTCAATTTCCAGATATTATTTTCATCATAGAAAAGATAAGGTCGTGTTCCGTCACTGAATACTGCCTGCGCCTGCACATCGAATGCATTACCAGGCCAGCCAGGATTAGTAAAATTCCATTCAGCATACGGATACCAGAGCGTTGTTGTTACAGTATCAGCTGAAACTAAAACACTTGAAAATATAAATAGCATAAGAACTAGGATTAAATCACGTCTTTTTACCATCAATATTTAAGCACTGCCAAAATAATATAAAAAGATATTGTAACACTATCCTCTATATTCTTTTTGTACCTATACAAACTAATTTTTCTTTGATTTGTGCCCATAAGTCCTGATCTGATCATTTTAAGGAATTTTTCTTAATCCAATCCCAAGCCTTTTGGGATAACCGGCCTTGACTTTTTTTGCCTGCTTCTATTACTAATAAATTATCATCATTATCTAAATGGGGTTTTAATTTATCAAAGATTTCGTTTGGCTCCTTCGAAGTTTTGATAATCCAAGTGGACTCAAGATAGTGCCACCAATTATCAAATTTCTTTAGTTCATCAAATAAACCCCCATAATCCCTATTGGGTTTCCCAAGATCATACGAAATAGTATACAAAGCCATTTTATTCTACTTAACTAGGTGACTCAACTTTCTTTGATGAGTCTAAATCTTTTTTAGAAATTGTTTCATCGTCACTACCATAAGGTATCTTCTCGGTTAACTCTTTTAATCTCGATTTTAAAGTGACTTCCACTATGTTTTGTTTTCCAGTATCTGATAAGATATGTTGAGCAATTGCATATAGTAAGTCTGGACGATCCAGTATTTTTTGTATTGCCTTAATAAGCAGTGTAGTCGCAGCAAATTCTCTTTTACTATACTCCAATAATGCATATAAGTCGCATGCATCCTTATTTTCTTTATCTGCTTTGTCACGTGCAAATATTGCAGTGCACTTTAAAGCAATTAATGTATCTATATCAGCAACACCAAATCCCTCAAGTTCGACTGCAGCAATTTTCTTTAAAGGCTCCAAATCCCACCATGCACCTATCTTCTTGGGTTTTTGATTTGAAAAAACGTCAAGGAAGATATAGATAAGATTATAGATTTGTTCTTTTTTAGATTCTTCTTGAGGTATGAATTTCTTTGACTCCCTGTGAAATATTTTTTCATATCTAAAATTGAAACCATCTTTTTTAAAACCCAATTTATATATAACATCTTCAAATTCATTTTCTTTTGATGGATCAAAAAAGATATCTATATCTCGAGATTCCAAATAATCTTTACCAAATGCCCTTTTATATTCCTGATTAACATAAAAGTAAGCAGCCCAACCTCCAATTATTGCTGTAGAGATATTCCTTTCCTTGCAAGCATTAGATAGATTCACTAACTCGTTTCGGGATATTTCAGTTTCAGTAGGGTCATACATTTTATATCCTCATAATTAATTCTTCTGCTGCTTCTTCGCCGCGTCCGCCATAAGAAAACAAGTCTGCATAAAGCTGAGGCAGGGATACAACACTCATATCCCGTACAGTCCACACTCCTTCAAAATAGTCTTCATCTACTGGCAGTAAGATAACATTCCCTCCCTTTTCGGCAGGCAATATATTTTCACCCCTAAAAAGAGAAGCCCATTCTTTAACATCCTTCTTATGAACATATAAATAAGTATCTGATGGTGCGACATAAGGACTTATGTGCTCTGTCGCCGAAAATAGCGTGAATGCATAAGGCAAATTCCGAATCCTAGTCTTATTTGCAATCTTTAACATGATATATTGCGGCCTCTCTGCAGCTACAAATGTCAATTTTTCAAGTTCATGTATGGAGTAACAATAAGCCCACGCCCTCATTAGTTTCTTAGGATCAATTACACTTATGCTGCCCCTAATATTCACATATCCACTTCTCTCGAGACGTAAAACAAGACGTTTTGCCATAGCTGAAGTTATTTTTGCTTTCTTGGCCAAAGCAGTTAATCTTAACTTAGGTTCATTTTCTATAGCATTAACAAGCAAAATTCTAATTATTGTGTTTAACTTATCAGGAATTAACATTTTAGTAGGGCATATTCAATAATCTTGTTCTTATAACCTATTATAAAAATCTTTCTATTTTTTACTTTACTTTATATAGTTATACAATTCTATGCTCATAATTACACTTCTTTAAATACTGATACTTTACTTTATATAGTTATATAATACTTTATAAATTAACTATTATTATGTACCTTCAAAGAAATAGTAGCTGTCATAATATAAAAGCCGAATGGCCAAAATATGGCCATACGGAATTACACCTGAAAGTTTACGCCGAGACCCAGATTTGAACTGGGATACAAATAAGACCAAAGGTCTTATTGTACAATTAGAAAATGCTGATGTACTACGCCGAGACCCAGATTTGAACTGGGATATCCCGAAGGAAACTGGCTCTCAAGGCCAGCGCAGTACCAGATTGTGCCATCTCGGCATAATCAGCATTTTCTAATTTGTATCCCGAAGGAAAATGGCTGTTTTCGATGAAAATCGCAAAACTGCCGAATTTTGATTTTCATCACTCAAGGCCATTGCAGTACCAGATTGTACCACCTCGGCATATTGGAAACAGGATTTATTCAACTTTTTAAATCTTATTGATTCTGAAGCTTTATATAATTTATTTCTGATTTTTATAATTCCTCTTTTTATATAAATCTCCGAATGCAAACATTTAAAAAATAGCTTTCATTAAGATTAATTAGATGTCAGAAGAAGTCCATGACGAATGTGGAATTGCTGCTGTTTATCTTAAACAGAACGGCAATCCGGAAAACAAGGCTCTATTCTATCTATATAAACTGTTGCTTAACCTCCAGAACAGGGGCCAGTTAAGTGCAGGCATAACTACCTTCAACAGGGGAAGAAGGCAGCTTCTTGACACCTATCGTAACATAGGTACAGTCAATGAGGTTTTTAGGACAAGCAAGGAGCAGCTAAGCAAGGAGCTTTTCAGAAAATATGCAGGTAATAAAGGAATAGGCCATGTAAGATATGCTACCTTTGGCAAGAATGAGCGAATGTATGCGCAGCCATTTGAAAGGCATCATGGCAGGTTATGGAAATGGTTCTCTTTCGGCTTCAACGGCAATCTTGTGAATTATGCCCAATTAAGGCATGTTCTTGAATCACAAAAAGAATATCACTTCATTCTTGAAAATGATACTGAGATAATAATGCATTATATTTCCAGGGAATTTTCCGGAAACAAGAAGCTTTCCCTGAGAAGGGCATTTGGAAATATATCTGAAAAATTTGAAGGCGCCTTCAATATAACTTTTGTAAATGCAATGGGTGAAATAGCAGTAAGCAGGGACCCGCTTGGATTCAGGCCATTGTGCTATTCTATCCAGGACGGCAATATGCTGGCAGCATCAGAATCAAATGCTTTGGTCAATTGCGGATATGAAAATTTCAAATCTTTGGAGCCGGGTAAGATGATTCACGTCGAAAATGGGGATATAAGCATAAAAAGATGTGCAAAATGCCCGAGAAAAGCCCATTGTATGTTTGAGTGGGTTTATTTCTCTAATGTATCTTCTGTTATAGATGGAAAAGCAGTATATGTTACAAGGACAAACCTGGGAAAAGAGCTTGCAAAATTAGAGACAGAAAATACCGATAAAGACTATATTGTTGTGCCTGTGCCGGATACTGCAAAAGCTGCAGGTGATTCCTTAGCTTACGAATTAGGCATACCTGCAAAGGAAGGCCTGATAAGAAACAGGTTTGTAGGAAGGACATTTATAGAAAGCACAAGCAGGGAGAACAAGATACAGAACAAATATACAATGGTCAAAGAAGTCCTGAAAGGAAAAAAGGTGATCCTTGTTGATGACAGTATTGTAAGGGGCGCAACAACAGAGCAGCTTGTAAGAAATCTTAAAGAAAAGGGCGGGGCAAAAGAAGTTCATGTAAGGGTAAGTTGCCCTCCTGTATTGGGCCCTTGTTTTTATGGCATTGACATGAGCACAGTATCAGAGCTTCTTGCCCCGAAATTCATGAAAGATCCCGAAGATGAAATGCCCGAGGAGTCCAGGACTAAAATGGCAGAATATTTAGGAGCAGATTCTGTTATTTATCAGACAATTCCCGGCTTAGTTAGAAGCATTGGCCTTCCTAAAGAAGATCTATGCATGGCATGCCTTAACCGTGATTATCCTACTCCCATGGGCAAAGAGCTTATCAAAATAGCCTTAGACAATTTCAGGAAAGGAAAGAAAGAAACAAAAAGGATATATGAAACTGCTGTGAAATGCGGCTGCTAGTTCTACCAAAAATTCCATGCTGATGTTGATATTATGAATATAGCTAATAATAGGTTAGCAACAAAATGAGCCTGTATGCAGCTGTCTATTCTCTTTCGTTTGTAAAGCAGCAGATTCAGCAATATCCCTGTAATAATTCCAACTAGCCACCTGTTATGCGAAAGCCCAAAAAATAACACAGTGATAATAAACGAAGATAAGGTATATTTCCCTATTGGAACTTTCTTCCAGTCATTGTCTATCAGGATTCTCATCAAAAAGCCCCTTGTGAATAATTCCTCTATCAAAGGAGCCGCTAAAATAAATCCGGCAATCTTTGCCGCAAGAAAGAATTCATTTAATGGAATGAACTTTATCTCATAGAAATGGAAATATGGATTCTCAAGCCCTATCCATATGATAAATATAGCTGCCCCTGTTATTACTGCCAGAAAATCCAGCCTGAAATTTAGTTTATATCTCTTCCAGAAAACAGCCAATAATAATATGGCTATAATAGCATGAACAAGATAAGCGACATTATCATTAAAGAAAAAATTCACAACCGGCATTACAAAGATATATGCTAAAAAAGGGATTAGATATTCCTTCATTATTCTAAGAACTGTATCGTAGTATAAATTATTTTGGGTTTTTCTCCAAAGTTTTATAAAGAAAAATGTGTTTTTTTCATAAATGAAAGTCCTGGTTACTGGCGGCGCAGGTTTTATCGGCTCGCATATAGCCGATTTGCTGATTGAAAAAAACTATGAGGTTGTTATAGTAGATAATCTCCTTACAGGAAATAAGGAAAACCTGAATAAAAAAGCTAAGTTCTATAATGTTGATATCAGGTCTGAAAAACTGGATGCTGTTTTCAAAAAAGAGCAGCCTGATTATGTCATACATGAGGCAGCCCAGATAAATGTGAGGAAATCTGTTGAAAATCCTTCCCTGGATGTAGACATAAATATTATAGGCACAATAAATTTGCTGAAGAATTGCATAAGGCACAAAATCAAAAAGCTTGTCTTTGCCTCCACAGGCGGCGCTATATACGGCGACCCTGAAAAGCTTCCGGTTAAGGAAACACATCCTGAAAATCCTTTAGCTCCTTATGGGATCTCCAAGCTTACTGTCGAAAAATACCTATATGCTTACAATAAGATGTACAGCCTTGATTACACAGCCTTACGATACTCTAATGTTTTCGGCCCAAGACAAGACCCAAGGGGTGAAGCAGGAGTTATCTCCATCTTTGCAGATAGGATAATTAATGGCAGGAAATGTACAATAAATGGAGATGGAAGACAAACCAGGGACTTTGTTTATGTTAAGGATGTAGCTCGCGCCAATATTATTGCTTTGGAAAAGAATACAAAAAGCAGGATATTTAACGTGGGAATAGCTAAAGAAATTTCTGTCAATCAGCTATTTGAAAAAATGAGCCAATTGTTCGGCAATAAGGGCAAAGCGGTTCATGGCAAAGCAATACCCGGCGAAGTTGACAGGATAAGCCTTGATATTTCCCTGGCCAAAAAAGAATTAAAATGGTCTCCTTCTTATTCTTTCGGCAAAGGCCTTAAGGAAACAATTGCATGGTTTAAGTCCTGAATTTGTTAACATATTTTTATAGGATATTTAATGATCCTTACACCCTTGGAAAACCTCTTGGATACAAATGGTTTAGGGAATTAAAGAATGTTAAGTATCGAATATATTATTTAGTGTATGATAAAGAAGTTGTTGTATTATTTGTTGGAGTTTCAGATAAGAAATCTCAGCAAGTAGTAATTAATTTTGTAAAGAACAATCTGGATTTGTTTAGGAATCTAGTAGGATAATCGAGAATATTAAATAGGCATATAACATACTCAAATTAAGATGAACAGTGAAATTGAATCATTGATAAATAAAAGGCAAGAACTCGTAAATAAGTTATGTTTTGAGTTGATTAATATGGATAAAGGTAAGACTAGAATTAATTTGAAAAATGCAAAAAGAAATAAAGCGAATTGAAACTGAACTGAAAGAACAGAATGATTTTCTTAATCATATCTTGAGATCTGTAGATGATATTAAACATGGCAGAGTTAAGAAATTTGATTTTTCTAAGTAAGGATTAGAACTACAATTTCCAGCTGAAAAATTCTAAATAGGCTGCTGCTGAATGTATACGATCCTCAGACGCTCAACAGATACGCTTTTGAGAGGAACTCACCTTACAATTATGCAGTTGAAGATGGACATATTTTCCTTGAGATAGCTCTTGCAGTTGGAATTACTATGGCTTTAATATCGGGTGTAGTAATGATTCATAAGGTGGTTGCTAAGAAGAAATAGAACGGCTAAAGAAAATTCTATCTAAAGCATTCTTTCTTTTATGGTATGTAAAGTTCTTTTTGTTGAAAATATATTTTCTCGTCATAGGAGTTTAATTGATTTCTAAAAATTAGCTCTTTCTCGTCGATAAGTGGGACAAGATTTATATATATGTAGCATCAGTCACGTCGATGGCGATAGTTCAGAGCCAAAGATGACTGATTAGTTTTAATGACTCTGGATGAGGCAGGCATTTTTATAATCAAAACATTTATATATTAATAGGTATATTTTAATATACTAAATGAGAAAATTAGAGAATTATATAAAATTGGAGAATCTGGAAAACTCAAAAAAATATCTAGTTCCATATATCTTTACAGAGAATTATTACAATATCCTCAAAGCAAGGCTTAAAGGAAAAAAGCTATCTGAAAACGAAACATACTATTATAGCCATTTTATCAAAAAGAAATTGAAAGCAATAATTGAACTAATGGAACTTGACACAATCTTTAATGGAAATGAATTTGTCAGAAAAGATAGGCTAAATAAATCTATGTCTTTACTCAAGAAATACTCAAGAAAACATAAAGGAATGAAAACACTTATCTCAGGATCATTCCTATATAACAAGAAATATAATGATATTGATGTTTTTGTAATCTCAAAATATGACAAAGAAGATTATAAAGAAGGCAATGTTCATATCAATTATCTGCCTGAAAATGTTGAAAAAACTCTTTTCTTTCAATCAATAAACTCTATTAGTGTTTCCAATTTTAAATCTGAAAATAAAGTTGAAGAAAATTTTAAAGTCGCAGATATACTTCATCTTTACGAGGTTGTTATCCTACTGATAATGCAAAAAGACGAATACTTGCAGGAATTAAGAGACCTTCTTACAAGGCTTGAGTATGTTTCAAATAAGGTAATCCTTAACTCCATGCAACTTAAAATAATTACAGATAAAATTACAAATTCCAAAAACCCTATAGAAGTAATAAATAAATATTTAATAGCAAAGATTATAAATGCTTACAACAGAGCAGTTTTAAGAAGAACATTAAACAAATTTATCCAGAAAAACAGTTCTCCTGAAAAAGGTAGGGGGCTTTATGAGAACTGGAAAATCTACAACCAAACATACAAAGAGGCAATAGAAGTTGTTACATGACGAAGTAAGAGAGAAAATTGAAGAAATATTGGGTGGCGAGATTAGTTTTGAAGGGCATTTCAATATAGTCTTTGACAATCTCAAAGAAAATCGCAAAAAACAGCTTATTGAATGGATTACGGAATGCAAAGAAGGGAAATCCATCCCGATTAGCTCAGACAGGATTAAGGAGCTACTAGGCTTTGTATTGCGTTTTCGAAGCACTAATTTCAGAGCCATCCTTACAAAGAAAAAGAATGAGTATTTCATAGCATTATTCTTAGACAAACATAAGTATTATGAAAATGAGCGAAGGAAATTAGGGATATAACTATTTCTTAGATGAAGACTATCCATATCATCCAGCTGAGGAAAGAGTCTTGATAAAGAATGTAACGAATCCAGATGGCACATGGAAAGAAAGCAATGGTAGCGGCATCAAGAAAATTAGCTGTCAAGTGCTATTATGATATGATGAAGTGCCACAAAGATTAATCTAAAATTTCATTAATCTTTGCTATAAACTCTTGTGCATTTTTGAATATTTCAGAGACCCTTCTTTCAGTATAGGCTTTTGTCGGGCTGTATCTGCTTACTGAACTTTCCTTTCGTGCATCATGGAAATATTCAACATAATCATCCTCAAATATTTTGTAAGCCTGATTGAGAATCTCCAAATCCTCTTTCTCAATTTCATCAGGCACTAATAGGCGCCCTAGAGCTATCTGGGTGGAATAATGGTCATCTGTTTCATATCCTTTGGATAAAATAGCTGCTTTTGCTGAGTAAAGCATTGCATAATAGCAGATTGTTATAGACCAATAATCTTTTGCTTTTTTGTCTGAATTTTTAACAAATTCGGCTAATTCAAGGCTGCCTGTACCTTTCTTTGAAAATTTATTGATTTTGAATGCGGCACTGCTCTTCTTGATAAGGAATTTTCTTCCTGATTTCTCTTTTAATAATCTTTCAAACTCTTTTTTATAATGCTCCTTGTCAAACCCTATTTTGCCACACCAGATTCCAAAAATATTCTTCTCCATATAAAATTATATGTTTTTTAATGATTTCATCTGCTAAGTTATGCTCTTTTTCCTTTAGCATTGCAGAAAACTCATTTTTTCTGAAGTAAGCTGGATTAACTTCTAATCTGTAGAGCAGCTCAAATTGAGAGAAGCTGATGTTTTTCTCCCCGCTTTTATTGATTATGCATAAGTCAATATCACTCTTTTCCCTATGAGCGCCATCTGCCCTTGAGCCAAAGAGTATTAAGGTATAATCTTTTTTTGGCAAATCTTTTTTTAATACTTTAATTTTAGGATTTGTTCTAAAATACGCTTCAGCAGCTTTCCTTTCTGACAGAATAAGGTAGTTTTTTGTTAAATCATCCGAATAATTCAGGGAAACTAGCTTTATATTCCCTTTGGGGTTGATTATAAACAGCTCTTTGTTATTATTAATCAGCCTATGTGCAGTAGTATAAGGCACTTTGGATTCTTTAGATAACTGCCTAATTGGAATTTCATTATGAATGTTTTTCCCGAGTATATTTACCAGCTTTAATAGATTATCCATTTTTGGTTAATATTAACCATAAATGGTATTTAAAACTTCCTATTTTTTCTGTAATTTTACAATATTTAGCGGGAGCTGTATGCTTTTTGCTATTTTCTCGCCGATAAATTAGGCAAGATTTAGAAGAGAAAACCAGGAAACATTTATATAACTGGATATACTTGTATCTTATATGGTGAGTGCAGCTGCTGTTTGTGATCAAAAGCCAATATTAAATCAAATTGAAGCTTATTTTTCCAGTAGTTCCGATTAAAACATCCAGAATTCTCATTTGTCGGAAATAATAACAACAACATAGGATTCACACACGGTCTTTTGCTCCCGCAAAAGCCCTATTCCGAAAGGAATTTTCCACACTTTGTGTGGAAAATCCCTCTCCAGTCAGTGTTCATCGATGTTATTATTATTTCCTTTATACTTTACAGTGTGCAGCCAAATAAAATTTAGAGTAGTGTAAAAGCCAATTTCTTTTCCGTTGTTTAGTCTAATCATTAGAAGCCTGACATCAGCATACTCCCTCTTTTTATTCATTAAAGAGAACTTTATTGCTTTCAGATTTCTCTTTCCAGGCTCTTCAAGGCATTTTTCTCCCTTCTCATCTTTGACCATTGGCATTAAAACCGGGGCATGCCTGTATTCAGGATTGTTTAATATTTTAACGCCCCTAAATCCCCTGTCAAGCAAAGCAGCTTTTATCTTCACATACTTTTTTGCTAACTTGAACAATTTATCAACATGCCTTGATTGCCCTTCTTCCCGACGCTGAAACATAACACTAAGAGTTGTAAGCTTGTTTTTAATCAGTACTTGCATTGTCATATGCTTAAAAAAGAAATTTGCGCCATTTTTATGTTTGCCGCCAATAATATTTTTACTTTTTCTCTTTTCCTTGCTGTATGTTTCCTGTTCATGTGTGTCAATAATGACAATGGCCTTGTATTTCCTGCCTTTCTGGTAAAGTTTTTAGTTCATTAAGTTTCATAGCTTATCACCTCTTTTTGTGTAGTAAACAAAAAACAGGTGATGGGAGATATAAAATCTCCCATTTTTTCTATAAGTCTTTACCGTCAATAAGAAATTGCGGCTAATTTTCAATCGGAACTGCTGCAGAAGAAATCTATTTATTGTCCTCATCCTGAATTAGGATTAGAGCCTTCTGATGGCATTAGATGTATTCTTAAGGCAGATTCAAAAGTCAAAACTATTAGGGATGTCAAAGATATGTTTGATTGTAAAGTAGAAGGTAATTGTGATTCTCAAAGGGCGTTGGAATCTTTTGCGTAATTCTATGGCAGCCAAGCTCCACTGTCATAACGCACGACAAGTTTTAAATATCTGCTATACATTAATTCATTACTTATTGATAGGTAAAAGAGTTAAAAAAAACAAAAGCTTTATAAATGTAACTCTATTCATAGGGGCTAAAAAGGGGGTATTATTAGGATAGTATATAGATTCTAAGTCTGTGTGCTATTATAACTAATAATTAAATAAAATAAATTGGAGGAGATAGAAAATGAAGAAAATATTTGTTCTAGGGGTAATGTTATGTTTTTTGCTTAGCTTAGTTACAGCAGTAGACATGACAATAACACCACAGTTAGTGCATTTGGAATACACAGACTCTAAGGATGTTACAGTTTGTGTAGCAAGGGCAGATGGCTCACCTTACGTAGGCCTTGATCTTATGGTAACATCACAGTGTCAGGACCTTGACGGAGATGAAGTATGCAGCCTTGCAGAAGACGGCAACGCAGTTGGAATTTTCGATGCATCTGTGAAGACATCACCTACTGGTGCAGATGGATGCGGCGAAGTAACTTTGACAACCGCAAATGCTATGGGCGGAACATTCGCTTACAGTATAAACAGCAAGACAAGTGCAGGAGTAGTAGTTGATGAAGAAGGCGGACTTGCATACATTCCGGAATTTACAGTTCTGGGAGCAGGCGCAGCTTTGGCTATTGCTGGTTTCTACATAGCAAAGAAAAGAAAGCACTAAATTTTTATTTTTTTTTATTAACTTTAAAAAAAGGGTGATAAATATATATTTAGCGGGGGAAAAATATGAAAAAGATATTTATTTACACACCCATTCTGATGATATTAATAGCAAGTGTAATAGCAAATGGATGGCCTTCTGAATGCACTGATAATGGATTTGATTTTGGCATAGCCAAGTATGAATGCGGCTCTGCCGCACCCTCTGAAGGGCCGTACTCAGGATATTCTACATCAGTAACATGGACAGATTGTACAAGCGTTGACTGGACTTCTGTTCCGGCTGCTGACGGCATTATCAGCAAGGAAGGAAGTACAAGTTATATAACATATCCTGGAACAGAATCCGGAACAGTAACACAGAGCAGCCAAAATGCTATATCCCACATAACCTTATGTGGAAATAATAATGGAAATGAAATTCCAGAATTCACAACAATCGGCGCAGCTTTGGCATTACTGGGTGCGGGCGCATATATGCTGAAAAAAAGAAAGAAGTAAATTTTCTTTTTATTTTTTATATTTCTTTTTAAATCAAAAAAAGCGGCGATAGTGATTAAATTTAAGGTTAACTAAACTTTATTTTAAAAAAGAGAAAGGTGTGCAGGAAATCAAAAAAGTAACTATGTTTAGTCTTATATTTCTAATACTTATAACATTGGTATCTGCTCAGCATCCAACATGCAATGAATGTGATGAATATTATTATGATTGGGGCTTTAACAGCATAGATGAATGCTATTCTTATTACAGCCTGGACTGCTATCCCCCGCTTCCACCTGATTTTGGAGAGATTCCTGAATTCTCAACAATTGGCGCAGCCCTGGCAATAGTCGGAGCAGGTGCATATATTCTCAGGAAGAAAAAGACTTAGTTCCTTCATTTGCGTTTCTTTCTCACTTTCTCTATCTTCTTATATAATGCCC